>CANGGC010000139.1 GCA_947453125.1 Planctomycetaceae bacterium
GTGGTCGGCGTTCTCGGGGAATCCGGCACGATCTGGGTCGTCGACATCGGGAGCCTCCCGGCAGCTGGGAACACCGTAAACGAGGCCGTCGATCCAGGTTCGTTCTGATCGACGGCGCGTCCATGCCCGCGGAGCTTGATCGGATGGACGAGCCGGATCACCGCCGAAGCGTGGCTGGAATCATTGCCGGTGTCGCCGGTGGCACCGTCGATCCTGCGGATGGGGTGGCTGAAGCGATCGACCGGTGTCGCCACACCCATGCCGGTCTCAATGCTCTCGTGCAGTCCCGCAACGCCGAGGCGATCGCGGAGGCGTCCCGGCTCGCCGACTCGCCGTCCGGGCCTCTGGCCGGCGTGCCGGTGAGCGTCAAGGAGTGCTTTGCCGTTAGGGGGCTCGTCACCACGGTCGGAATCCGTGGCCGGGCATCGGTGCTCGACAGGAATGATGCTGCCATCGTGACGCGCTTGCAGGCCGCCGGAGCGGTCGTCATCGGCAAGGGGAACGTGCCCCAGGCGCTCTACCTCCACGAGACCGACAATCCCGTCTGGGGAAGGACCTTTCACCCGACCGATCCCGAACGGGGCCCGGGAGGGAGCAGTGGCGGGGATGCGGCGCTGGTCGCCGCCGGGTGTGTTCCGCTTGCCATCGGGAATGACCTGGCCGGCAGCGTCCGCCAACCGGCACACGCCTGCGGGATCGTCGGCCTTCTACCGCGCGCGGAAACGCTCGGCGGCGGCGGGGCCTTCGAGACGATGCCACGGCTCGTCGGGCAGCGATCACGGGCCGGTTTGCTCGCGCGGACGGTCGACGATGCCGAGGCAGGATTCCGTGGGCTGTGTGGGACGCCTGTCGTTGGAGCCCCTCCGGTCGATCGTCTCCGGGTGGGCTGGTGGGACGAAGCCGGCCCTCTGGCCCCCTCCCCGGCGGTCCGCCGGGCTGTCGCCTTGGCGGTCGAACGCCTCGCTGCCTCCGGGGCCACCGTGACGCGACTCGATCCCGAAGTGGCCGCCGAGGCCGCCTGGGTCCACCTCGGCATCCTTTCGGCGGACGGCGGCGCCGACATCCGCCGGTTGTTCGCCGGGGAGCGACCGATCGACCCGGTCCGTCGACTCCTAGCCCTGGCGGGGATCCCGGGGTGGGCACGGGGCCTCGTTGCCGGGGCGTGCGTTTGGGGGGGGCGGGCCCTCGAGGCCCGAGCGCTGCGTCGAACTGGCCCCCGCCGCTCGGCCGCGCGCGACGCTCTCCTCTCGAGCCGGGACCCGATCGACGCCGTCGTGGCTCGTTGGGCGACGGCCCACGACTGCATCGTCTGCCCCGTCTCCGCGCTCCCGGCGCTCCGTCACGGCTCGGCGTCGCGCCTCCTCCTGGCTGCGTCTCCCTGTCTGCTCGCGAATCTTCTCGACCTCGCGGCAGGGGCGGTGCCTGTCACTGAAGTGCGGGGCGACGAGGAGTCGGGGCGGCCCCGGTCGAACGACCCTGTCGAGGTCGCGGCCATCGAGACCGATCGCGGCAGCGCCGGATTACCGGTCGCGGTGCAGGTCATCGCGCTCGATCGCCGCCCCGGCACCGCCGAGGCGATCGTACTCGGGGCGATGCGGGCAATGGCCATGGCGGGCCGCGGCGGCGTCACTTCGCCAATCGTTGGCTGATCGCCTGGGACATCTTGGCAACCGGAAGCACTTCGCAGGCTGCGTTGAGCTCGATCGCGGCCTTGGGCATGCTCCAGACCACGCTGCTCGACTGATCCTGGGCGATCGTGTGCCAGCCGCGGGCCCGGAGGGCGAGCAGTCCCTTGGCGCCGTCGGTCCCCATGCCCGTGAGGAGGATCGCAGTGCCGGCCTGGGGCCAGCATTCGGCCACGCTCCAGAAGAAGACATCGACGCTCGGCCTGAAGAAGAGGTGTTTCGGTTCCTCGCGGTAGGCGAGGGTCCGATCCTTGTTGAAGACGAGGTGGTCGTTGGTGCCGGCGACGAGCACGTCCCCGGCCAGGGGTTGCTGGCCCTCCTCTATCACCCGCACCGACCGCCCGGTCCGGTCCCCGAGCCATTTGGCCAGTCCTGGCGCGAAGGCCATGTCGACGTGCTGCACGATCAGCACGGCAACGTTCCAGTCGACGGGCAATGGTTGGAGGATCTCGGAGATCGCCTTCGGTCCTCCGGTGGAGGCGCCGATGAGGAGCAGTTTGGGCGGGCCGGACGGAGCAGCCACCCGGCTTGTGCGACGGGCATCGGGGGACGCACCGACCAATTTGCCGATTGTGGCGATCTTGTCGACGAGCGCCTGGGCCCCCTGAACCTCGCCCGACGGGCCGAGCACCGGGGTGTCGACGGCATCGAGCGCACCGTGGCCCATCGCCTCGTAGACCAGGGAAATATTTCCGCTCACCGTCGCGGTGACCACGAGGATCGCGCACGGGGAGGAGAGCATGATCTGCCGGGTGGCCTGAACGCCATCCATGTGCGGCATGAGCAGATCCATGAGGATCAGGTCGGGGCGGTCGCGCTTGGCTGCCGCCACCGCCTCGACACCGTCGCTGGCCGTCCAGGCGATTTCATGGTCTGTCAGGCCGGTGACAATCCTCCGCAGAGCCTCGCTCGCGGCCCGCACGTCATTGACGATTCCGATTCGCACACTGCCCCCCCCCAAGGTGGCCGCCCGCGGTTCACGCGTTCGGTTCACCGATCAGGTCGATGATCGTGGATATGAAAGTCTGGTCGTGGAAGCTGGTCTTGGTCAGGTAGCGGTTCGCCCCGGCATCGAGTCCACGGATCCGATCGCTCTCCCGATCCTTGTAGGAGACGATCACCACGGGAAGGTCCTTGCGGAGGGGGTCCCCCTTGATGAGAGACACCAAGCCGATCCCGTCGAGCCTGGGCATGTCGACGTCGCTGACCACCAGATCGTAGTCGCCACCACGGATTGCATTCCAGCCGTCCATGCCATCCACGGCAACGTCGACATCGAAACCCCGCGAATGGAGCAGTTGACGCTCCAGTTCCCGGACGGTGACGGAGTCGTCAACAACCAAAACCCGCTTCGTCCGACGGGCCCGACGGACGAGATGCTCGAAGTCGACCCGCGACAATCTCCGCCCCATCAGCATGTTGTCGATCGAGAGAACGAGATCCTCGACGTCGACGATCAGCACTGGATCGCCGTTTTCCAGGAGCGAGGCGCTGCTGATGTCGGCGACTTTCCCGAGCCGGCGATCGAGGGGGCGGACTTCGAGATCTCGCTCTCCGAGGAAGGCGTCGACGATCATGCCGAACTGTTGCCCCCGATCGCTGACGACGACGACCGGCATTGGGGCGGGCGGGCTGGCCCCCGTTCCGGTGCCCAGAATCTGCTCAGCCATCACCAACCCGATCGATTCGTCGTCCCGCCTGAAGAATTGCCGTCCCTCGACGGTGCGCACGTCGGCATGATCGACGAACTGGATGTTGTCGATCCGCGTCAACGGAAATGCGTAGGGTTCGCCGGCCACCTCGACGAGCAGGGCGCGGACAACCGACATCGTGATCGGCAGTTGGAGCGTGAATACCGTCTGGCGACCGGCTTGGCTGGAGACCCGGACACCGCCACCGACTGCCTTCGCCATGCTCTGCACGACGTCGAGCCCGACCCCGCGTCCGGAAATCTCCGTCACCCGCTCCCGGGTGGAGAAGCCGGGCAGGAACATGAACTCCATCACCTCCGATTCGGTGAGGCGTTCGGCGACGTGTCTGGGGACGAGGTCGCGTTCCACGGCGCGGGCTCGGAGTCGCTCGACATCGATGCCCCGGCCATCGTCGGTGATGAGGATCTGCAGCATCCCCGCGCGGTGACGGGCTTCGAGAACGATTTTGCCGGACGGCGGTTTGCCGGCGGCGATCCGTTCGTCGGGGGGCTCGATGCCATGATCGATGGCGTTACGAACGAGGTGCGAGAGCGGGGCTTCGAGTTTGTCGAGAATGTCACGATCCACGCCGGTCTGCTCGCCGCGCACCTCGAATCGCACCTGTCTGTCGAGCGACCGGGCGAGATCGCGGACGAGCCTCGGAAACGCGCGGATTCCGTCCGCGAGTGGCCGCATCCGGCTGACGATCACCTCGTGGTGGAGCCGGCCTGAGAGGTCCTCGTTGCGTCGGGCAAAACTCTCGAAGTCGTCGACGTGCTTCATGAGCGTCGCCAACGTCGCGTCGGCCCGCGATCGCGCCCGCTCGACGGCCATTGCCACCGTCGCCGGCAGGGCGACGCCATCGGCTGCCGTCCGATCCTCGAGGGCCGCCAGAGCGTCACAGAGTTCGATCTGGGAGGCCCGCAATCCGAGGAGTCCGTCGACGAACGGACGGAGTTGCCGGGTCTCCACGAGAGCCTCGCCGGCAAGGCCCACCAACCTGGTCAGGCTGTCCGCCGAAACCCGCACGACACGGTCGGTCGATTCGAGCGCAGGCTCGGGAGCCGTCGCCACCGGAGGCTCGTCGGGGGAAGCGATCGCGACCGGCGGCTCCTCGTCGCGGGCTGGCTCCGGGGGCAGGGGCAGAGGAGCCGGCGTGGGGAAACGGCCCGGAATCTCAGGAAGGCGAGCCGGGAACGCGACCTGTGCCGAGGGCACCGGGAGGAGTTCCTCGGGGAGCGAATGCATCCTTCCCAGGGCCGCGACGAGGGCCATTGCCTTTCCTGGCCAGGGGCCATCCGGCAGCAGTGCATCGTCGGCCCGGCCGATCGACGCGAGGAAGTCGACGCACGCCAGGAGGACGTCGGCATGCTCAGGGCGGACTTGGATCTCGCCCCGGCCGGCAGCAACGAAACAGTCCTCGAGGGCATGGGACACCTCGACGGCCGGCTCGACCCCGACGATGCGGGCGGCCCCCTTCAGCGAGTGTGCGGCACGCATCATCGCCTCGATGGTCTGGGCAGACTGGTCGAGGCGTTCGATGGCCAGAATCCCCGCCGACAACACGGCGGTCTGCGTGTCGGCCTCGAGCCGGAACAGCTCGAGCATGGAAAAGCCGCTCAGATCTTCCGCCACGGCATGCTCCTTTCTGTCCAGGTCCGGCGAGTCGGGGATGGGTCAGGTCGAACGGACCTGGTCGTTAAGGCCGTCGAGAAACCGGGTCTCGTCGAGGATTCCCACGATCACGCCCTGCCAATCGAACAGCGCCTGGCAGAACCGGGCCCCCGACTGACTGACCGTGGCGGGCACCGCGCGGAGCGTGGCCTGGCCGACGCGGATGACACCGGCGACCTGCTCAACGGGGAAAACCCAGCGGTCGGGGCCGTGGCGGCCCTGCCTCTCGACGACGAGCAAGCGGCGCAGTACCGGATCATCGACACGGATGAGGTCGCCCGTCGCGGCCCTCGGCTCCGCGGCGGCCTCCTCGATCCCCAGCAACCGCTGCGCGGAGACGCACAGCTGCAGCTGTCCGCGGATGTTCACCAGGCCTTCGAGTACGCCGCCGGTCCGGTGTGGCACGCGATGGCACCGGCGTTCCTTGGTGACCTCGACCAGCGCCGTTGTCGGCAGGGCAAGCCATTCGTCGGCGAGCCGGAAGACGAGGACGCTGACAACCTCCTGATCGCGGCGGGCACCACGTTCCTCGAGGATCCCCGACCACGACTCGAGATAGCCGATCGGCGCCAGCCGATCGAAGAAAGCCCGCGCCGCGTCAGCCATGACAGGGCAGTTGCGACAGTGGATGTAGGTCTCCAGTTCCCGGCAACTCCGGTCACCGGTAACGCCGATCCGTCGCCAGCAATCCTCCCGGTCGGCCGGCGCGGCGACCGTAGGGAGTTGGGCGTCGATCGGCTCGAGGGAACGTGGGGTCGGACCACCCGGGCCTGTTGGGGGAGGGGCTGGATGATGCGCTGCATGGACGGAGGACGCGTCGTTCATCGATCCCCCTTCCTTTCCACGACCCGTAACGCCGAGCGACGGTACTGTTCGGCCTGGCCCCGGTCGCCGCGCTGCTCGGCAAGCAGGGAAAGGGCGAGAAGGGCCTCATCGTGGGTGCCGTCGAGGTAGAGCGTCTTGTGGAAGCAGTCCTCGGCTACGGTCATGCTGCCGGAGGTCTGGTGCATGATTCCAGCGATGAAGTACAGCTCCGCCGAGGGGCCAAGATCCTTCTGGGCCGATTCGCACAAGGCGATTGCCTCCTTGAATCTTCGGGCGTTGGCCAGGGCATTGACCTCGGCCAGCGTCTGGGAAACGTTCTGGGGCCGCGGCCCGGTTGTGGCCTCATCGGGAGGGGGAACAGGGGCTTGCGGTGCAGCGTGCCCCTGTCCATCGAGCGACGAGGGGGGGGGCGGCGTGATCGACGTGGGGTGACGCGACGTCAATCGAGCGGGGACTACCGGCTGGGGAACGCGGGACGCTGTGGGGGGCGCGGGGCGCCGCGGCGTAGTGGTGGGGCCAGCGGCCAGGGAGGGCCAGCGGGCGGTTTCCCCGGAGCCTCCCCGCCGGAGTGTGAAAGTCGATCCGGCGGAGTCTGCCACCCAGTTGCCCTGGAGGATTGCTGGCTCGGCCGCCCCGAGGACCACGATGCCATCCGGCTTCAGCAGTCGATCGATCGATCGCTCTACGGCAGCCCTGGCATCGGGCGTGAGGTAGATGAGGAGATTCCGACAGAACACGACGTCGTACGGAGCCCGCCCGGAGTCGAGCGATCCGGACACGAAAGACTCCTCGAGGATGTTGGCCCAGGCGAAGCGGATGCAGCGAGACACTGCCTCGTCGAGCACGGCGCTGCCCCCGTCCATCCTGAACCAGCGGTCGCGGAAGCCGCTGTCGGCGTTGCGAAACGCGTTCGGGGAGTAGCGTGCGGTCTGCGCCTTGGAAAGGGCGACCCGGCTGATGTCGATGGCATCGATGCGGAATTGTTCGCGGCGCAAGCCGGA
>CANGGC010000140.1 GCA_947453125.1 Planctomycetaceae bacterium
GGAGCTGCGGCTGGGGATGCTGCCGGAAGGGGCGATCATGAAGCTCTCCGGTCCAGGAGAGATCCGCTTGAAGCGCGGCGCGACGGCGACGATCGAGCTTGGGCTGGTGCGCGCGGCGGAGTTTCGCACGCCAGCCTTCGCGGGGCCGGTGCGCGTGGAGCTCGTGCGCGAGGCGCTGCCACGGGCGTGGCGCGTTGGGAATCTCGTCACGCTTGAGCCGGTCGTGATCGAGAACGACGGCGCCGAATTGGCTCAGGCGACGCTGACTTTGACCCTCGCCGATGATCCGCGGATCGCCGGCGAAGGGCCGATCACGATCCGGGCGACGGCGCTCGAAGAGGGGCGCTGGCCGGTCGTCAGCGAGGCGACGGTGGTGGGAATCGTGGAATGACGGCGGCGTATACTCTCGGCCATCCTCCCGGGGCGCTCGCCATGGCCATGCCGCTCAAGCCGAGACAAAACTTCAACCGACTCCGGCGATGGGGCTCGCGGTGGAGGATGGCTGGAAGGCTCGTCGCCATCGCCTTCTTTGTCTGCTCGTGCACGGCAGAGACTATTCCCGCCGCCGAGGTCCCCGTCGACGACGGGAGCGACCACTGGGCCTTCGTGGCTCCCGAGCGGGCGGAGCTGCCGGCGGTGGGGTCGAGCGGCTCGGGGCATCCGATCGATCGCTTCCTCGACGCCAGACTCGCCGCAGACGGCCTCGAGCCGGCGGGTGCGGCCGACCGAGCGACGCTCCTACGGCGCGTGACTCTCGATCTCACGGGCTTGCCGCCGACGCGCGACGACGTGCGGGCCTTCCTCGCCGACACTGCTCCCGATGCTTACGACCGGCTCATCGACCGGCTCCTTTCCTCCCCGGCCTATGGCGAACGGTGGGGCCGGCATTGGATGGATGTCTGGCGCTACGCCGACTGGCACGGCCGCCGGCACGTGCCCGATGTGTGGAACAGCGCCCCGCAGGTGTTCCGCTGGCGCGACTGGATCATCGCCTCGCTCAATGCCGACACCGGCTACGACGAAATGGTGCGCTGCATGCTCGCTGCCGACGAGCTCCATCCGGGCAACCGCGACGCCGGCGTCGCTACCGGGTATCTCGTCCGCAATTGGTACGCGCTCAATCCCAACGATTGGATGCGGTCGACCGTGGAGCACGTCGGCAAGGCGTTTCTCGGGCTGGCCACGAACTGCGCCCACTGCCACGACCACAAGTTTGACCCGTTCACGCAGGAGGATTACTTCCGGCTGCGGGCCTTCTTCGAGCCGATGGGGCTGCGGCAGGACAGGCTTCCTGGTGAGGCCGATCCGGGGCCTTTTCAGCCGTATGACTACAGCGTGCTGCGGAGAGTCGAACGCCGCGGCACGGTGATGGTCTACGATCGCGCGGCCGACGCCCCGACCTGGTTCTACGCTGACGGCGACGAGCGCAACCGCGACCAGGCCCGCGGGCCTGTGCCTCCGGGGGTGCCCGCCTTCCTCGCCCGCGGCCGCCAGCCTTTGATCGAGCCGATCAGCCTCCCCCCGCCGGCCTTCAATCCGATTCTCGACGAGCGCGTGGCAGCGACCTTCCGCGCCGATGTCCTCGCGGCGATCGAGGTCGCCAATCGAGCGCTCGAGGAGGTTCATCCGCTCGGCGACGCCGTGGGGCTGGCCCGGAAGACGGCCGCCGCGGCAGCGCTCGGGCGGGCGACGGCGGCGCTCGTCTCACTCGATGCCCGGCTCGCCGCCGAGCGGCTCCGCTACGGCAGTGCGCCGCCCGATCAGGTCGTGGCGGCGGCCGAAGCGGCTACGGCGGCGGAGCGCCACGCCACCGAGCAATCGGCCCTCGAGACGCTCCTCGTCGCGGAGGGGGCGCTTGCCACGGCGCGGGCCAAGCCCGACACCGACCCCGCCCGACAAGCGGAGGTTGTCGCCGCGGCCGCAGCGATCGAGAAGGCGCAGGGAGCGGTGGAGGCCGCGCGGGGCGCGGCGATGCGCCCTGCCGATGGCGCCTACACGCGGATCGCCGCCGCCTATCCGGCGACGAGCACGGGGCGGCGTGCGGCGCTGGCCCGCTGGATCACCGATCGGGCCAATCCGCTCGCGGCACGGGTGGCCGTGAACCATGTCTGGATGCGGCACTTCCACGAGCCGCTCCTGTCGAGCGTGTTCGATTTCGGCCGGGCGGGTGCCGCCCCGTCCCATCCGCAAGTGCTCGACTGGCTCGCTGTCGAGTTCATGGAGAACGGCTGGCGGATGAAGCCCCTCCACCGGCTCATCGTCACCAGCGCCGCCTACCGCCGGGCAAGCGCGGAGCCCCCCGCCGCCGGTGCCGAGCCGGGGGGGGCCGCTTCCGTCGGGAAGGACCCGGAGAATCGGCTTCTGAAGCGGATGAATGTCGGCCGGATGGAGGCCGAGGTGGTGCGCGATTCGATCCTTCATCTCGCCGGCACCCTCGACCGAACGATCGGGGGGATGGAATTGGAGAACGCGGTGGCGCTCACAACCTTCCGTCGCAGCCTCTATTACAGCTGCCAGCCGGAAGAGGATGGCCGCAGCCCGTTCGCGGCGGTGTTTGACTGCGCCGACGCCGGCGATTGTTATCGGCGCTCGCGGACGATCATCCCGCAGCAGGGGCTGGCGCTGGCCAACAGCGAGCTTGTCCATGCGGCCAGCGCGAAGGTCGCCGCCGTCTTGTGGGCGGGGCTGCCCGCGGAACAGCAGGACGACCAGAGAGCCTTCGTGACGGCCGCGTTCGAGCATCTCCTCGGCCGGGCGCCGCATGACGAGGAGATGGTCGCCTGTCACGACTGGCTCGGCACGGAAGGCCGTGGGCCGGCGGGGATTTCAGAGCCGGTTGAGCCGGAGGTGCGCCGAGCCGGGCTCGTGCGCGTGCTCTTCAATCACAACGACTTCGTCTCCATTCGCTGACCGGGGAGCCCTGACGATGCCCAAGAGTGCGGATGGCCAAAGACTGACGCGGCGGGGGCTGCTGGCGGCCGGTCCGCGGGCCGGGCTCGGCCTCGGGTTCGGCTCGCTCGCGCTCGAGTCGCTGCTGTGCGACGGGCCTAGGGCGCTGGCGGCGACGGCCGGCGCGCGGGCGAAGTCGGTGATCTGGGTGTTTCTGTCGGGGGGCTACAGCCACGTCGAGACGTTCGATCCCAAGCCCGCGCTCAACACTCACGCTGGCAAGAGCTACGACAAAACCCCGTTCGAAAATCCGGTCCACTCGCCGCTCCATCGGAAGCGGTTTCGATCGGTGCCGGCCGAGGAGATCAACGTCCGCGACGTCTACCCCCTCATCTATCCGATGCAGGTCGGCTTCGCCCCCCGCGGTCGCAGCGGCATCGAGATCAGCGACTGGTGGCCCCAGCTGGCGGGCGTCGTTGACGATCTCTGTTTCGTGCGGAACATGTGGACGACCGACAATGACCACGCCGCCGAGAACCAGATCCACACCGGTCGCCACCGACTCGACGAGCCGCAGCCAAGCCTTGGCGCCTGGGCCTCCTACGGGCTCGGCTCGCTCAACGAGGATCTTCCCCGGTATGTCGTCCTTGGCGGGCCGACGCGGAGCGACACACGCCAGTCGATCGATTCGCTCTATCTCGGGCCGCAGCATTCCGGCGTCCCTTTCGCCCTCGATCCGACAAACCCTCTCCCCTTCGGACGCCGTCAGGCGGCGCAGTCGGCTCGGCAGCAGCAGGACGAGTTCGACCTCATCGGCCGGCTCGGGGCGATCGCCGCGGCCGAGCATCCGCACGACGCGGAGCTGCGGGCCCGGATCCGCGGCTACGAGCTCGCCTACCGGATGCAGGCCGCCGTGCCGGAGGCGGTCGGCTTCACCGACGAGACGGAGGCGACGCGCCGTCTCTATGGCCTCGACGTCGAGGCGACGAAGCTCGCCGGCGAGCGTCTCCTCACGGCCCGCCGGCTCGTGGAGCGGGGCGTGCGCTTCGTGCAGGTTTTCCCGTCGCCGTACGGCGTGTGGGACTCGCACCAGAAGCTCAAGGAAAACCACACCCGGCTGTGCGCCACGATCGACCTCCCGATCAGCGGGCTGATCCGCGATCTCAAGGCGCGGGGGTTGTTCGACGAGACGCTCGTCGTCTTCTGCACCGAGTTCGGCCGGACACCGGGGCTCGAACAGCGGGGCGGGGGCGTCGACGGACGCGACCACCATCCCAACGGCTTCACGATCTGGCTCGCCGGGGCGGGGGTGAAACGTGGCCATGTCCATGGCGCCACCGACGAACTCGGCTACAACGCTCTTGGCGACGGCCACTACGTCACCGATCTCCACGCCACCGTCCTCCACCTCCTCGGCCTCGATGGCCGGAAGCTCGAAGTGCCGGGCCGGCGTCGGTTAGAGATGGACCACGGCGAACCGATCACCGACATCCTCGCCTGATCCCGACATACTCTCCGGCCCTGCCCATGGGGCCGCGAGGAGCCACGATGCCCGCCGACGACACCCCCTTGGCCTTCGAACCGCCGTGGTGGATGAAGAATCCCCACGTGCAGACGATCCTGCCGGCGCTCGTGCCACAGAAGCTCGCCGATCATGCGGCGCTGTTGCGGCGCGTCGATCTCGCCGATGGCGACGCGCTCGCCGTCCACGACGACTGCCCCGAGGCTTGGGCCCCCGGCGGGAAGGTGGCGATCCTCTCGCATGGCCTGGCCGACCACCACCGCACGCCGCTGCTTGTGCGGCTCACCGAAAAGCTCACGGCGCGGGGCGTGCGCGTGTTCCGCTGGGATATGCGCGGCTGTGGCGCCGGGATGGCCTGGGCCCGTCGCCCCTACCATGCCGGCTGCTCAGGGGACTTGGCCGCCGTCGTCGATGCCGTCATCGGCTGGTGCTGTGGGGAGAAGAGAGCCGCAGGTGGCCCGGCGACCGGCTCCGATGCCACCGTACCGATGCCTGACCTGACCCTGTTTGGCGTCTCCCTCTCCGGGAATGTCCTCCTCAAGTATCTCGGCGAAGCGCCAGGGCATGTCCCGGCGGCGGTGCGGCGGGCGGTGGCGGTCAATCCACCGATCGACCTGATGGCGGGGATCGAGTCGATCGGCAGCCGCACCAACCGCGTCTACGACCGGCACTTCACTGGCGTGCTCATCAAGCACCTCGAAGCCTGGTGGCACCTGCAGCCCGATGCCTTTCGCCCGCCGGAGGGGCCGCGGCCGCGGACGCTCCACGGCTTCGACGATTGGTTCACCGCCCCGGCGATCGGCTTCCGCGACGCCCACGAATATTACCGCCACTCAAGCGCCGCTCCCTTCCTCCCTGCGATCGACACACCGACGACGATCATCACTTCCCGCGACGATCCGCTCGTTCCCTTCTGGATGTTTTCGAGCGACCGCGTCGCCTATCCTGAGTGCGTGCGGCTCGTTGCCACCGATCATGGTGGCCATGTGGGTTTTGTCGGGAAGAAGGGGCTCGACCCCGACTCGCGCTGGCTCGACTGGCGCGTCGTAGAGATCGTCACCGGGATGCCGGTAAGCGACGACGAGGCGCCGTGACGGGCGCTTCTGGTCGCCAACCCTCGGCGCGACCTGAACGAGCGACGGGGGCGCCTGTATATTCGTGGCCGCCCGTTTCCATTTGGCCCCTTGTGGTCAGCGCCCGGGGACTCTGCTCATGCGTCCGAGATCGTGTCGTTCCTTGTGTGCCGCACTCATCGTGGGGATGGCCGCCAGCCTGGCTGTGTCGCCCGCGATCCCTGCGCCGATCGTCGCCGGCTTCGAGCGCTTCGGCCGCCATGCTGACAAGGCGATCGATCGGATCGAAGCGGGGCTCTTGCTCCTCGGTGAACTCGGCTGCGTGAATTGCCATCGGGCCGGTGCGGCGGAAGCCCACGTCAGCGCCAAGGCAGGGCCGATCCTCGACCGGGTCGGCGAGCGGATCGATCCGGCCTGGATCGCGACCTACCTTCGTGACCCTGCCGCTGCCCGCCCCGGCACGACGATGCCCCACGCGCTTGCGAGCCTCGAAGAGGGCAAGCGATCGCGAACGGCGGAGGCGATCGCTCACTATCTCGCCTCGACCGGCGAGTTTTCCCGGGGGGCATTTCCTGGGTCCCAGGACGCCCGGCCGCGCGACGGGGTGCCGATCTACGACCGCGTCGGCTGCCGGGCCTGCCATGGCGACCGGCTCTCGACCGCGCCCCATCTCCCCGACCAGCGCCCCCTCGGCGACCTCGCTGCCAAATGGTCTCCTGCCGCCCTCGATGCCTTTCTCCAGAATCCTCACCACACGCGCCCGTCGAGCCGGATGCCCGCCTTCCCGCTCGACGACGGCGAGCGTCGCCATCTCGTCGCGGCCCTCCTTCTTCCTGAAAGCCGTTGGGGGGGCGTGGCCGAGCAGACGGTGGCCTTCGAAGCGAAGTCGTGGAATCAGACCTTCGGCTCGCTCCCCGATTTCACCGCACTCGGGAAGCCCGACCGCACCGGCCCGCTCCAGGGCTTCGATGTCGAAGGCTTTGCCGGCCGCACCGACGGATTTTGTGTGCAGCTCTCGGGCTTTTTCCACGCCCCGGCGAAGGGACGCTATCGCTTCGATCTGGCGAGCGACGACGGCAGCCGCCTGCTCGTCGGCGGCGCCACCGTGATCGACAACGATGGCGTCCATCCTCATAGCTGGCGCTCAGGAGATGTCGAGCTCGATGCCGGCATCCACGAGATAGCGGTCGAGTTTTTCGAAGCGGCCGGGCAATGTTCGCTCGAGCTCGACGTCGCCCCTCCGGGAGCCTCGCGCGAGTCGGCCCTCGCGTTCATCACGCCGTCGCGCGATGGCAAGCCGGCCCGGACCGCCCGCCCGGCCCCGCCGCCGTTTGTGGTCGATGCGGGGCTCGTCGCCGA
>CANGGC010000141.1 GCA_947453125.1 Planctomycetaceae bacterium
GTGAACGTGCTCCCCTCGCCGAGGCGACTCTCGGCGCGGATGTCGCCGTGGTGCTCTTTGAGGATCTTCCGGCTCACGGTCAGCCCGAGGCCGGTGCCGCGCGAGCCCTTCGTCGACACGAAGAGGTTAAAGATCTGCGACAGGGTCTCCGGCGACATTCCCTCGCCGTTGTCGTTGACTGTGATCCGTGTGAGGCGGCTCCGAGAATCGACCGTGACCCGGATCTCCACGCGGGCGTCGGGGCGCCCCTCGACGGCGTCGAGGGCGTTGGTGACGACGTTGAGGACCGCCCGGGAGATCCCCTCCGGGTCGAAGAGCATCCGGGGGAGATCGGCGGGGGGGCTCCAGCGGATCGTCGTCCCCGCCTCGGCGGCACGATGGTGGACCGTCTCGACGATGTCGGTGACCAGCGCGACAAGATCGGTCGGCACCGGGTCGGGCTCGCGCTCCTTGCTGAAGGAGAGCATGTCCATGACGAGCGAGGAGATCTTGTTTTGATTGCGGGAGACGATGTCCCAGCCCTTCTTGGTGACGCCGAGGTCCTCGTTCTCCAGCCCCATCTCCACCAGATAGCTCCCGCCCCGGATCCCCTGGAGGATGTTCTTGATGTGATGGGAGAGGGTGGCGATCGTGTGCCCCACCGCCGCAAGGCGCTCCGACTGCACCATCGCGGAGTAGTAGGTGGTGTCCTCCACGGCGAGGGCGGCCTGGTGGCCGATCGCGATCATGAGCTTGAGATGCTCGTCGCTGAAACGCCGCTGCCCGGCGCCCAGCGCGTCGGCCAGCGGCGTTGTGGTGTCGACGTAGAGAATGCCGACCGTCCCGTAGCGCCCCTGCATCGGCACGCAGATCGCCTCGCGGACGCCGGTCCGCAGGACGCTGTGGCCCGAACTGAAGCGATCGTCGTCCTGGGCGTCGCTGGTCAGCACCCCTTCGCCGTGGTCGAGCACGTAGTCGAGGATCGTGCGGCTGATCGCCATCGAGCTGACGTTGGCCGAGCGGCGGTCGCGGCGGGCCTTCGTCTTCAGCTGCCCGGTGTCGGGATCGAGGAGCATGACACACCCGCGGTCGGCCTCGACCCACTCGAACACGAGCTGGAGGATCCGGCCGAGAAGCTCGTCGATGTCGAGCGTGTGGCTGACGGCGAGCGCCGTGCGGTACATCACCTGGAGATTGCTGCGGGCCCGGGCGAGCCACCGGTCGTCGGTGTCGCCGGGGGCGCCGCCAGCCGAGCCGTCGAGGATGTCGTCCTTGATCGCCGCGACGATCCGCGACCCCTCCTCGGAGACCGGGGCAACGATCTCGACCTGATCGCCGGGGGCGTCGGTGGCGGAGTCGCGGGAATAGGAGAGGACCGTCCGGCCGATGAGGATCTGGTCGCCGTGATGGAGCTCTGTCCGCTCCACTCGCCGGCTGTTGACGAACGTGCCGTTGGAGCTTTTGAGATCGCCGATGACGTGGCTGTCGCCAACCTGGCGGATCTCGGCGTGCCGCCGCGAGACCTCGTTGTCCTCGAGCTGAACGACGTTGCCCGACTCGCGACCGATGCTCACGGCCCCCTCGCGGGCAGAGAGATCGAACCGGGTGCCGCGGTTGCGGCCCTGAATGACAAACAACGACGGCACGATGGAGGCGCTCTGGAAGGGGGGGCCGTCGGAAGGGAGAGTCCGCGGGGACGACCCCGATTCTGGCACACCGCCGCGCAGGCGGGAAGCGGACAGGGGGCACTGCGGGGGTGGGGCGAGCGACAGGGGGAAATGCGGATACAATTTTTCTACGCGGAGTCCGTTCCGCGGCGCCCGGCGACATGCCTGGGCGTGGCCCGTCCGGCGGAGTGCCGGAGCGTGGTCTGGAAATCCGCTTGAGTCCGTCCCGAGGAGGGCCGTGCCGTGCCGTCGTTTGCGTGTCTGTTCGGAAGGGTCTTGCAGCACATCCTCCCGCGCTCGAGGGCGATCGCCCTTCTGATCGCCACGGCGATCGGCGCCGGCGACCGTGTCGGATCGGCTCAGGACGCCGCCCCTCCCGCAGCCACGCCGGCAGTTGCTCCGCCGCGGCCGCTCACCCCGCCGGAGATCGCGCGACGGGATCGGCTCCGGTCGAGTGTGGAATGGCTGGCGTCGCCGGAACGCGAAGGGCGCGGGCCGGGGACTGCGGGGATCGATGCGGCCGCCGAGTGGGTTGCCGGGCAGTTTGTCGCCCTCGGGCTCGACACGTCGGTCGTCGGGGAAGCGAGCTTCCAGCCGTTCGCGATCACGCTCGATGCGAAACTGGGGGTCGCGGAGGAGAACGTGGCGGAGATCGTCGCGCCGCCGGCCGCTGACGGGAGCCAGGCAGTCACCAAACTCGTCCTCGGCACCGACTGGACGCCGCTGGCGGCAGGGGGGGCGGGGGAGTTCGATCTGCCGATCGCCTTCGCCGGGTATGGGATCACGGCCAAAGCCGAGGACTACGACGACTATTCGCTCCTCGGCAGCGCGGGGGCGAAGGGGGCCGCGGTGATCGTGCTCCGGCAGGAACCGCAGAAAGACGATCCCAACAGTAAGTTCGACGGCAATCAGACTTCGCAGTACGCCGCGCTCAGCCGGAAGGTGGCCAACGCCTCCGAGCACGAGGTCGGGGCGGTGGTGTTCTGCAACGACGCCTCGAACACCGACGACGCCCTGATGGCCTTCACCCGGGCCGGCGATGGCTCCGACAAGCGGACGCTGCCGATCCTCCAGGTGAAACGCCCGGTGGTCGAAGCCATGGTGGGAAAGGTGCTCGGTAAGACGCTCGTCGACCTCGAGAAGCAGATCGATGACGGGCCGACCCCACGTTCGGCCCCGCTCGAGGGCTGGCGGATCCGCGGCCGCGTGGCGATCGACCGCTCCGAAACCCAAGCCCGCAATATCCTTGCGATCCTTCCGGGGATCGGGGCCGAGGTCCCCCCCTCCGTGGCCGCCGACGCCGCGGCCCTCCTTACCGCCCATGGCCCGGCGACCCCCGCCGGCCCGCACGATGATCCCCCTGCCTCGCCGGCAGAGGAGAAGGCCCTCGGCGATCTCGAAAAGCAGGCCGCGACTCCGGCTGGCAAGGAAGAAGCACCCGCCGACCCGCATGCCACCGTGGATCCGCACGCCACTGTGGATCCGCACGCCGCTGTGGATCCGCACGCCGCTGCGGGGCCGCATGGGGCAGAGCAGGGCCAGGGAGCAACGGCCCTGCAGCCGATTCTCCCCACCGAGACGGTGATCGTCGGCGCCCATTACGACCACCTCGGCTACGGCGGGAGCAACTCCGCCGCGCCGGGAGATACGACGATCCACTACGGCGCCGACGACAACGGCAGCGGCACGGCGATGCTCGTCGAGGTGGCCCGGATCCTCGCCGAGGAGGGGCCGTATCCGCGGAGCATTCTCTTTGTCGCGTTCTCCGGTGAAGAGCGGGGGCTGCTCGGCAGCGCCCACTACACCGCCAATGCCGCGGTGCCGCTCGCCGACACGGTGGCGATGGTGAATCTCGACATGGTCGGCCGGCTCGAGGGCGGCAAGCTGATCATCCACGGCACCGGCACCGGCA
Organism: Planctomycetaceae bacterium; assembly: GCA_947453125.1. Taxonomy (GTDB): domain Bacteria; phylum Planctomycetota; class Planctomycetia; order Pirellulales; family UBA1268; genus QWOP01. Next base: position 3,559 of record CANGGC010000141.1, read on the forward strand.
CCGGCCTGGATGGGATGGTCGACAGGCTCGTCGCCACCCACGGCTTCGATGTCGCGAAGGATCCGGGAGGCTTTGGCCCCAGCGATCACGCCAGCTTCTACGCCAAGAAGATCCCCGTGCTCCATGTCTTCACTGGCACCCATGCCGATTACCACCGCCCCACCGACACCCCCGAGAAGATCAACTACGACGGGATGGCGAGGATCGCCCGGATGGTGGCCGAGGGGGTGAAGGAGCTGGCGCGGGCGCCGCAGGCCCCGGCCTACATCGAGGTGGCCGGACGGCAGACGATGGCCCGACGCGACGGCGATCGCCCCTACTTCGGCAGCATTCCCGACTTCGCCAAGCCGGGGAAGGGGTATGCGATCTCCGGGGTGTCCAAGGATTCACCGTCGGCCAAGGGGGGGCTCCTCGGGGGCGACCTCATCATCCGCATCGGGGAGAGCGCCGTCACCGGCCTCGACGACTTCGACAGCGCCCTGCGAAAGCACAAGGGGGGCGAGACGGTGCCGGTCGTCGTCAAACGGGGCGAGCAGGAAGTCACCCTCGAGGTCACGCTCGGCGCCCCACGATGAGCCGGAGGATTCCCGTTCTCCAGGCGAAAGGCCCACGTTTTTGGCCTTGAGCCGGGCCGACGCCGCTGCCATAGTCCCGCCCCGACCGGCCCCTGCGCCGTGACCACGGATGGTCGCGACGGAGGCCCCGGACCGACCCCGCCGCGGTCGCGGCGGCCGCGCGTGCGACCCAGCAAGGAGTGCTATCCGTGAAGTGGCAACTGGCAGCGATTCTCTGTGCAATCCTCGCGGTGCCCACCGCGGCCCACGCTCAGGCCCCGCAGCGTCCGGCGGCGCCCCCCGTGGCCGCCGCTCCGGCGGCACCGACGGCCGCCAGTCCGGCGACGCACGTGGCGGTGATCGACGTCGGCTACATCTTCAAAAACCACGCCCGCTTCAAGACGGCGATGGACCGGATGAAGGAAGAGGTGATGGCCGCCGAGAACACCCTCAAGGCGGATCGTGACCGGATCAACGGGATGATGGAGCAGATCAAGGGCTTCAACCCCGGCACGCCAGAGTTCAAGAAGCTCGAAGCCGAGATCGCCAAGGCCCAGGGCGACTTCAACGTCGACGCCCAACTCCAGAAGAAGGAGTTCATGGACCGCGAGGCGAAGGTTTACTTGAGCGTCTACAGCGAGGTGGAGAAGGCCGTCGAGCAGTTCGCCCGCGAGCACCGGATCGCCATCGTCCACCGTTTCGACGGCGACCCGATCGACAACAGCGACCGCAACCAGATCCTCCGCGGGATCACCAAGCCGATCGTCTATCTCGAGCCCGGGATCGACATCACGCCGGATGTCCTCAAGATGCTCAACACCCCGGCCGTGGCGACGCAGCCGGCCGCGGCGCAGCCCCGCACCCGCTGATTCGGGCGCCCCGCGGCCGTCCACTCTGGCGGCCGCGGGGGCTTGGGTCCACCCGCCAACCACTCCCCGGCAGCGTCCATGCCCCGAACCCCACCCGCGCGGCCGCAACGCACCCTCCGCACCGCGGCCAACGTCCACGGGCGGGGCTACTGGAGCGGCCACGAAAACCGTGTCGAGCTCCACCCCGCCGCCGTCGGCAGCGGGATCGTGTTCGTTCGCGGTGATCTTGCTCCCCCCGCCTCGGTGCCGGCGGTTGTCGGAGCGGTGGTCGAGGCCCGCAACCGTACCCAGATCGTCCGCGGTCCGGCGAGCGTCCATCTCATCGAACATGTCATGAGCGCTCTGGCGGGCCTGGGCGTCGACAACTGTACGGTCGTCGTCAGCGCCGAGGAGTTGCCCGGCATGGATGGCTCGTCGCGTGACTTCGTCGCGGCGATCGACCGGGCCGGCATCGTCGAGCAGGACGTCGCCGTCGATCCGATCATGGTCAGCGAGACGGTGCGCGTCGGCGATGCGGCTAGTTGGATCGAGGCCGGGCCGCCGCGGTTTGCCGGACTCTCGATCGAGTATGTTCTCGATTACGGCCCCGGGCCGATCGGCTGGCAGTGCCTCGACATCGACATCACCCCCGCCGCCTACCGCAGCGAACTCTCCTCCGCGCGGACGTTCATCTCGACCGACGATGCGGCCCGGCTCCGGGCGGCCGGGCTCGGCGCCACCGTCTCCCCCGGGGACCTCGTCGTCTTCTCGGCCGACGGCCCGATCGGCACGGAGCTCCGCTGGCCCGACGAGTGCGTCCGCCACAAGGTGCTCGATGCCGTCGGCGACCTCGCCCTCGCCGGTCGCCCGCTCCACGCCCACGTCCGCGCCTTCCGCAGCGGCCACGCCCTCAACGCCGGCCTCGTGCGCGAGCTTGTCGCGCGCGATGCGACACGGTGGTTGGGGCGGACGGCCTGAGAAGCGGAATCCCGCCGCCCCTCGGATCCCTCCCGCTCATGACCGATCCCACCCCTCTCGCGCCTCCGGCGGTCCACCCCACGGCGATCGTGGCGGCCGGGGCATGCCTCAGCCCGGGGGTCATCGTCGGGCCGCACTGCGTCGTCTCTTGCAAAGCCACGATCGGCCCGGGCACGATCCTCGAAAATCATGTCACCGTGATGGGGAACGTGCGGATCGGGGCGCAGAACCGGATCTTCCCCAACGCCGTCATCGGCGCCGACCCGCAGGACGTCAGTTACCGCGGCAGCGACACTCGCGTGGAGATCGGCGACGACAACGTCATCCGCGAGGGGGTGACGATCAACCGGGCCTCGGAGAAGGAGGACGGCGTGACCATCGTGGGGAGCCGCAACTTCCTCATGGCCTGCTGTCATGTCGCCCACGACTGCCGGATCGGCGACGGCGTGATCATCGCCAACGGCACGCTCCTCGGCGGGCATGTTCGCATCCACTCCCATGCCTCGCTTTCCGGGGGCGTGGCGGTGCACCACTGGGCGACGATCGGCGGCTACGCGTTCGTCGCCGGGTTGTCGCGGGTCCTCCACGACGTGCCCCCGTACATGCTCTGCGAGGGGGCGCCGGCGCGGCCACGCTGCGTGAACGTCGTCGCCCTGCGTCGGGGTGGATTCGCCCCGGGCACGGTGGAAGCCGTCACGGAGGTGCACCGGCTCCTCTACCGGGCGCGCGTCGGCCAGGCGCAGGCCCGGGAGATCCTCCGCTCGCAATCGATGCTCCTCCCCGAGGTCGAGACAGTCCTCCAGTTTCTATCCAACCAGCAGGAGGGGCGGCACGGACGCGCCCTTCCCCGACGGAGAGCGGCATGAAGCGCACGAAA
>CANGGC010000142.1 GCA_947453125.1 Planctomycetaceae bacterium
CCCACCCCCACCCCCATCCCCATCCCCACCCCGATCCCCTCCCCCGGGCCACCGAACCCCACGCGCCCTCCGGCCGGGAGCCCTTGGTGCTCCTCCTGCCGGGATCACGCGGCCAAGAGATCAGCGCCAATCTGCCGTCGCTGCTGCGGGGAGGAGAAAGAGTCGCCCGCCGGGTGCCGGGCGCCCGGTTCGTCGTGGCCGTCCTCCATGAGCGCCACGCCGAGGTCGTCCGGGAGATGATCGCAGTCGCAGGGGGGAGCGCGGTGGAGATCGTGGCTGGGAGGACGCGGAGCCTGATGGCCGAGGCGAGTTGTGCCATGGCCGTGAGTGGCTCGGTGTCGCTTGAGCTCCTCGCCGCCAGGCTCCCTGCGGTGATCATCTACCGGATCGGCGGGTTCGCCTACATCGTTCAGAGTTGGTTCCGGCACGCCCGGTTCATCACGCTGGTCAATCTGATGGCGGTGCCCGATCCGATCCTGCCGGTGCGGGGTGTCTTCTCCCCGCCGACGGTCGTTCCGCCGGCCGATCCTGACGCGATCTATCCCGAATACCTCGCTGTCGGCGATCCGGCCGACCGGGCCGCCGAGCATGTTGTCACTTGGCTCACCGATGCCGCAGCCCGGCAATCGGTCGTCGAACGGCTCGACGAGGTCGCCGCCAGGGTGGCCCGCTCCGGTTCGGCGTCGCGGGCCGCTGCGGCCGTCCTGGCGATCGCCGCCGGCGACGATCCGGCGGCCGCGGTGCGCGGCGTCGATGAAGCAATGGCCCGGGCGACGGTTGTCCGCGCGGCCTGACGCTACACTTTCCTGGTGGCCTTTCGCCCGCCCCTGCCGTCGGGCGGTGCTCAGCAGGCCGGGGGGCCACCGCTCTCCGTTCCCTTGGGTGTTCCAGTCGCGCCCGATTCTCCCCCTCAATCCAGGACGTCCCGCCACGATGCTCGCCGAACCGCAGCAGACGCCGTTCGACATCGACTTCCAAGTCGCCGGCGTGCCGGTGCGGATCTCCGGATTGTTTTGGGTCGGCACGGGGCTCATCGGCTGGGGGGTGTGCCGATCGTTTGCCCGCGGTGACCAGCGCGAGTTGCTCCTCTACCTCGCCATCTGGACGGCGGTGGTGCTGTTCTCGATCCTCGTCCACGAACTCGGCCACGCGCTCATGTACCGCCGCTTCGGCCAGGATGCCCGGATCGTCCTCTACCACTTCGGCGGCCTGGCGATCCCGGACGGATGGGGGCGGCGAAGGCACCTCCGTCCCGCCGAACGGTTCGTCGTGTCGGCGGCTGGGCCGGTCGCGCAATTGCTCCTCGCTGCCGCGATCGTCGTCGTCCTCCGGGTCGGTGGGTATCTCGCTCCGTTTCCAATTTCGTCGATCGGCGAGGCGTTGGGGCTCTCTGAAGGGAGGCCGTTCTCGTCTCCCTATGCCTGGGCGCTCGTCGAATTCCTCCTCTACGTCAACGTCTGTTGGCCGCTTCTGAATCTCATGCCGGTGCCGCCGCTCGACGGCGGGCAGATGGTCCGTGAGGGGATGGAAACATTTGGTGTGGCCGATGCCGCCCGGATCGCCGCGATGATCGGGCTGGTCGTCGGTGGCGGGCTCGCCTATCTCGCCTTCAACCGCGGCGAGCAGTATCTCGGGATCATGTTCGCCATGCTCGCCGTGGCCTGCTACCAGAGCCTGCAGCAGTCGCCCCCCTGGAGGCGATGGAACTGATGCCCGGAGGGTGTGCCGAACCGGCCGGCGACCACCGTCTCACGGCGGTCGTGCTCGGTGCCAGCAACGTCTCCCGAGGGCTGGCCCGGCTCAATGCGGCGATCCGGGGGAGAGCCAACGGGCCGGTCGGCCTGTTCGTGGCCGCGGGGCATGGCCGTTCCTACGGCGCCAACAGCCGGGTGTGGATGCGACGCCTGCCGTCGATCCTGGGGTGCGGCCTGTGGCGGGCTCTCGATCGTGAGGGGAATGATGGCGGGCGATGCGTGGCGCTGGTCACCGACATCGGCAACGATCTCCTCTACGGCTTCCCGCCCGCACAGGTGGCGGCCTGGGTCCGTGAAGCGGTCGGCCGGCTCGTCGATCGGGGAGCGACCGTGGCGATCGCGAGGCTCCCGCTCGAGGCGGTGCGCCGCGTCGGGCCGGTGCGCTACCGGGCCCTCAAGACGCTCTTCGTGCCCGGCTGTCCGCTGTCGATCGAAGGGATCCATTCGGCCGCAGCCGAGCTCGACGGCCGACTCGCCGAGCTGGCGGCCTCAGCCGGGCTCGCCACGATCGATCAGCCAGGGGCGTGGTACGGCTTCGACACCCTCCATCCCCGTCGCCGGCACCTCGACACCCTCTGGCGCCATGCCTGCGATGCCTGGGGCCTACCGACGGCCCGGCGCCCGATGCGGGCCGGTTTGCGTGAGTGGGCCGGGCTGGGGAGGCGGGCGGCCGAGGTGCGCCAGCTCGGCCGACAGATGCGCTACACCCGCCAGCCGATCCGCCGTTACGCTGACGGCGGCTGGGTGGCGCTCTACTGATCTCTCCTGATCTGTACTGATCATGGGCGGGCGAAGACCTTCACCGGCTGCAGGAGCGAGACGATGAACGTGGCGACACGGGTGGTGGTCGTGATGGGCGTCAGTGGGATCGGCAAGACCGTCGTCGGACGGGCGCTCGCCGACCGGCTCGGGTGGGCGTTCCAGGATGCCGATCACTTCCACCCGGCGGCCAACGTCGAGCGGATGTCGCGCGGGATCGCGCTGACCGACACGGAACGATGGCCCTGGCTCGACTCCCTGGCCGATCTGATCACGGCCACCCTCGCCGGCGACGGAGGGCTCGTCCTCGCCTGCTCGGCTCTCGCCCGACGCTACCGCGACCGGATGGGAGTGGGAAGGCTCGGCGTGAGGCTCGTGTCGCTCGACGGCGCCCCCGAGCTCATCCGCGCCCGGATCGAAGCCCGTCGCGACCACTTCATGCCAGCGACGCTCCTCGACAGCCAACTGGCCGCGCTCGAGCGCCCCACCCCCGACGAACGGCCGATTGTGGTGGGGATCGACGCCACCCCGGAAGAGATCGCCGCCCGAATCGTCACGGCCCTCGAGCAAACCGACGGCTGATCGACCAATCGTAGCGCCGCCGGACTCTTCCTCGCGTCACAGCACCGGCAGCGACGGGAGCGGCGGGCGGGCGGCGTGGGCGGCAGCGAGGTTGCCGACGAGTCGCTGGCAGATCGATTCGAGGTAGGGCCGGGCCGCCGGATCATCGTAATTCGCCGCGGTCGTGCCGGCGTCGCCATGTTCGCGGATCGGGATCTGGATCGGCACCTCGCCGAGGAAGGGGATGTCGAGTTCCTGGGCCGTGCGCCGGGCGCCCCCATTGCCGAAGATGTCGTACCGCTTCAGCGTGTCGGGGCAGACGAAGAAGCTCATGTTCTCCACCATCCCCAGCACCGGGATGTTCACCTTGCGGAACATGGCGATCGCCTTGGTGGCATCGAGGAGGGCGACGTCCTGCGGCGTGCAGACGACGACCGCTCCGGTGAGTGGGAGCACCTGCGAGAGCGTCAGCGCGATGTCGCCCGTTCCCGGCGGCATGTCGATGATGAGGTAGTCGAGCGGGCCCCAGGCCGTGTCACGGAGCATCTGCGTGATCGCTCCATGGAGCATCGGACCGCGCCACACGACCGCCTCGCCGGGGGGGACGAGATAGCCCATCGACATCGTCGGCATGGCGATCGGTGCCCCCGGGAGATCCAGCCGCGGGGGGATGATCTTCCCCTCTTCGATCTGGGGGCGGCCGGAGAGGCCGAGGAGATGGGGGACGCTCGGGCCGTAGACATCGGCGTCGAGCAGTCCGACCCGGCTCCCGGCGCGGGCCAGACCGATGGCGATGCTCGCGGCGATCGTGCTCTTCCCCACGCCCCCCTTGCCCGAGCCGACGGCGATCACGCTCTTCGCCTCGAGGCCGATCTGACCGAGCTTCATCGGCGCCCGCTCGTGGGGCGTGATCGTTACCTCGACGTTGGCGACCGTTGGAAACCGGGCCCGCAGCATCTCCTCGATCCGCGCCCGCGTGGCGGCGTGGAGGATCGCGGAATGGCTCGTGAGCCCGACGGCGACGGCGATCCTGCCGGCTTCGACGTCCGTCGACACCACCTGCCCAGCATCGGTCAGCGGCCTTCCCGTCTCCGGATCGGCGATGGCAGCGAGGACAAGGGTGACAGCAGAGCGATCGGGAGACGTCATGGTTGGATCGAGGCCTGGGGGGCTGCAACGGCTTGCGGTGGGGGGGGAGTGAATCCGCCGATGGTGCTCGGTGCCGCGATCGACGCCCCGGCCCGGGCCGCGGCTGAGAACAGCGGCCGCGGCTGGAGGGTGACCATCGCCATCACGACAAGCGCTGCGAGCATCGCGATGCCGGCACCGAGGCCGCCGTCAGCCTGCACGCCACGCTTGGCGGAGCGGAAGTACATGGCGGCCACGATCCGCAGATAGTAGGCAGCGGCGATCGCCGCGTTGATCACGAGGATCACGGCGAGCGCCAGGAAGAATACGCGACGGCTTCCCGGGGTTGCCTTCGCCGTCCAATCGACCTCGAGCGCGGCCATCGCCAGCGAGAGCTTGCCCCAGAAGCCGGGCAGCGGCGGGATGCCGGCGAGGCTGAGCAGGAAGGTGGCCAGCGAGAAGGCCACGACAGGATTGGTGCCTGACAGGCCGTCGAGGTCGTCGATTGTGGCGACTTCCTCGCGCGGTGGCCGCGGGGCCGAGCCGGCTGACCACTCAGGCCATCGATGGCCCAGATACGCCAGCGCTCCGAACACACCGATCGTCGCGGCGACATAGGCGGCAAGGTAGAAGAGCGTGGCCGAGGCTCCCCCCAGCGTGGCGGTCCACGAGGTGTCGGGGCCCGGGAAGGGGCGGCCACCGATCGTCGAATCAGCAGCAGCGGCGGCGGCGACGCCCACGAGGAGGTAGCCGGCGTGGGCGATCGAGGAGCAGGCGAGCAACCGGCGGAGATTCGTCTGGAGGAGCGCCATGACGTTTCCGACGGTCATCGTCAGCGCCGCCAGCACCGCCGTCAGTTGCCAGAAGAATGTCAGCCAGGCGGCTCCGGCCGGTCCGACCACTCCCTGATTGAGGGCGATCATTCCCAGCGTGCCACCGGTCCCGAGGGCGAGAAGGCGAAGGAGGACGACGATGCCGGCCACCTTCGGAAGGGTGGAAAGGAGGGCCGCGTTGCCGGGGCCGGCCCCTTCATAAACATCCGGTGCGTAGAAGTGCATCGGCACGGCGGCAAGCCGGAACGCGATTCCGCCGATCATCATGCCGACGGCCACCGGGAGGAGCGTCTGGGCCGTGGCCACGATCCGGCCGTCACCGGAACGGAGCCTGCTGCCGATCTCGGCGAGGCTCGTCGATCCGCCGATCCCGTAGAGACAGGCCAGGCCGTAGAGGAAGAGGGCCGAGGCGACCAGCGAGAGGAAGAAGTACTTCAGGCTCGCTTCCTGCCCCTGTGCATCGGTCCGCTTCAGCGCCAGGAGGATGTAGGTCGGGATCGACACCAACTCCAAGCCGGCGAAGAGGAGGACCAGATCATTGGCGGAGGCGACCAGCGACAGGCCGGCGAGGAGGAGGAGGAACGTCCCCGCCTCTTCGCAGGTGCCATTGCCACGCGGCGTGTTTCGGGGAGTGACCGCGGCGCGGAACTGATCCCCCGCCTGCACGAGCGCCAGGCCCGCTCCGGCGAGAAGGACGAACTGACGCACAAAGATGGCGAAATCATCGAATGTGAACGGCCCCGACGACACCACCGACCCGGCCTCGAGCCCCATCCCGGGCCAGCAGGCCGCCGCAGCGATGCCGATGAGGGCCACGAGCCATCCCTGGCGCAGTCCACAGAAGGCTCCGCCGAGATAGGCCACGAGGGCGGCCACCACGAGCGTGAGTTCCGGACCGGCGAGGAGGAAAGTCGAGAGCGACGTCTGGGTCATGGGATTCGTTCGAGGCCGGCGGTGAGAGGGGGGGCGGAAGGAACGATGGCCGCGCCGGGGAGGATCGTGGCGGCGTCAGCCTGAGCCGTTTGGGGCAGGGAAGCGTCATGCGGGGCCCCCATCCGGGCAGCAAAGGCTGCGGCCCCGGGGGCCATGGCCGTGCGGACGGCGATGGCACTGGGCCCGAGGAAGGTCGCCGGGAAGAGGCCGATCCAGAGGACGAACAGGGCCAAGGGCGCCAGCGCCACCCACTCGTACCAGCGGAGGTCGTCGGTCGGCTCGGCGGCCGCGTGGCCGTGGCCCGCATGCCCGTGCGCATCATCGCCATGTCCAGTATGTCCAGCATGCGCGCCGTGTTCGGCAGCGGAAGGGGCGGCGTGACCGTGGTCGGCATGATCGTGTGCAGGAGGCTGTCGCGACGCCCCGAAGAACACCCGTTCCACCGCCCAGAGCATGTACCAGGCGCCGAGGACGACGCCCGCGACGGAAGCCACCGCCATCGTCAGATACGGAGTCCGCCACTCGGCGGCGACGCCGCCCCAGGCCCTCTGGAACGAGCCGAGGAGCACCATGAACTCTCCGACGAATCCATTGAGTCCCGGCAGCCCGATGCTCGAGAAAGTGAAGAGGAGAAACATGAACGCCAGCCACGGGGCCCGGGCCGCGATCCCGCCGAGATTCGCGATCGACCGAGTGTGATAGCGCTCGTAGATCATCCCGACCAGCGCGAACAGCCCCGCCGCCGAAAGACCGTGGTTGATCAATTGGAGCGTCGCCCCTTCGACGGCCACCGGTTCGAGGGCCGCGACGCCCATCAC
>CANGGC010000143.1 GCA_947453125.1 Planctomycetaceae bacterium
AAAGCCCGGCGCCAATGAACTCGTCGTTCGCGTCTGGGATCCGTCGGATGAGGGGCCGCAGCCGCGCGGCAAGCAGAAGCTCAAGCCCGAGGGAATCTGGTACACGCCCGTCAGCGGCATCTGGCAGACGGTGTGGATGGAGCCGATGCATGAGCGGCACATCAGCGGCGTCTATCCGGTTGCTGACGTGGAACGCGGCGAGGTCGAGATCACGATCGACGTCGCCGGGCAGGCCGCATCTGGTCCGAGGCCACCGCGCGTCCGCATCGTCGAGGGGGAGGGGACCGCGCGGAGGGTTCTCGGCGAGGGGGCCCCGGGCCAGACGATCCGCTTCGCCGTCAAGGAGCCGCGTCTCTGGACTCCCGACGACCCTCACCTCTATCCCGTGGACGTCGAGCTTGTCGGCCCCGATGGCAAGGTGGGCGACACCGTCTCCACGTACTTTGCGATGCGCTCGATCGCCATCGGCAAGGACGAGCAGGGGATCCTCCGGCTCCTCCTCAACGGCAAGCCGCTGTTCCAGATCGGCCCGCTCGACCAGGGCTGGTGGCCCGACGGTCTGCTCACGCCGCCGAGCGACGCGGCGATGAAGTACGACCTCGAGGTGCTCAAATCCCTCGGCATGAACATGCTCCGCAAGCACATCAAGGTGGAGCCGGCCCGTTACTACCACCACTGCGACACCCTCGGCCTGCTCGTCTGGCAGGATCAGCCGAGCGGGATGGGGGCGGGGCGGAAGCAGTTCGTCCAGCCCGACTGGCAGGAGGACGGCGAGTTCACCCCGGAGGAGAAGGCGCAGTTCCGCACGGAGACCGCCGCGATGATCAACCGGCTCCGGTTCTTCCCGTCGATCGTTGTCTGGGTGCCGTTCAACGAGGGCTGGGGACAGCACGACACCAACGACATTTTGAAGTGGGTCAAGGAACGCGACCCGACGCGGCTGGTCAACGGCCCGAGCGGCTGGACCGACCGGGGCTACGGCGACATGAAGGACATGCACATGTATCCCGGCCCGGGGATGTTTCCAGTCATGCCCGATCGGGTGAGCGTGCTCGGCGAGTTTGGCGGCTTGGGGCTCCCGGTGAAGGGGCACCTCTGGAAGGACGCCGACAACTGGGGCTACCGGACGTTCCAGACCGAGGCTGATCTGCGGGCCGCCTACGGCAATCTCATGCAACGTCTCCATCCCCTCATCGGCCGTGGGCTGGCGGCGGCGGTCTACACGCAGACGACCGACGTGGAGATCGAGGTCAACGGCCTGCTCACCTACGATCGCGAGATCCTCAAACTCGATCCAGAGGAGACGGCCGCCTGGCACCGGATGTTGTTTGAGCCGGCGCCCGTCTACCGGGATTGGATCCCGACCGCCGAGTCGGCTCCCGTGGAGTGGCGATACACGCTCGAGCCACCGCCGCCGACCTGGGACAAGCCGGGCTACGACGACGCTAACTGGAAGCGCGGCCCGGGGGGCTTTGGCACCCAGGGCACCCCCGGCACGACGATCCGCACCGAATGGAACACCAAGGAGATCTGGCTGCGGCGAATCGTGAATCTGGAAAAGCTCCCCGAGGCCGACCTCGCCTTCCGCATCCACCATGACGAGGATGCCGAGATCTTCATCAACGGAGTCCTGGCCGCCGCCGTGCAGGGGCATGTGACGGAGTATGTCGACGTGCCGCTGTCGGCCGCGGGTCGCGCGGCCTTGAAGTCGGGTGAGAATCTGATCGCGGTTCACTGCCGGCAGACCGGCGGCGGGCAGTCGATCGACGTCGGGATCGTGGAGAAGGTGCCGGGGAAGTGAGTTGGTGACCGCTGATCAGATCAGAACATTGAGGAGTATCGACCTTGAAGGCACCATCGTTCCTCGCCGTCGCCGTGTTGTTGTGGCTCCCGGGGGCCGCTGTCTTTGCTGACCAGTGGCCGCAGTGGATGGGCCCGCAGCGCGACAACGTCTGGCGGGAAGAAGGGATTCTGGACAAGTTCCCTGCCGGGGGGCCGAAGGTTTTGTGGCGGGCACCGGTGGCCGGGGGCTATGCCGGGGCGGCCGTCGCAGACGGCAAAGTGTTCGTCACCGATTTCGTGCCCGGAGGAGAGCTGCCAGGGGACAACTTTGAGCGGAAGACGGCCGTGGGCACGGAGCGCGTCCTCTGCCTCGACGAGGCGACGGGGAAGGAACTCTGGAAGCACGAGATCCCGGTCACCTACACGATCAGCTATCCGGCCGGCCCGCGCTGCACGCCGACGGTCGACGGCGACCGTGTCTACACGCTCGGCGCCGAGGGGAATCTCCTCTGCCTGTCCGTGACCGACGGCCGCGTGATCTGGGCGAAGGACCTGAAGAAGGAGTACGAAACGAAGGCGGCGCTGTGGGGCTGGGCGGGCCATCCGCTCGTCGACGGGAACAGGCTGTTCGTCGTCGCCGGCACGGCGAAGGCCCACGTCGTGGCGCTCGACACGCTGACGGGCAAGGAGCTGTGGCGCGCCGGCACCGCCCCCGAGCAGGGCTACTCGCCGCCGACGATCATCGAGGCAGCCGGGGTGCGGCAGTTGGTGCTCATGAAGCCCGACGGGATGTATGCGGTCGCACCGGAGACCGGAAAGATTCTCTGGGAGACTCCCTACAACGCCGACAACGGCTCGATCATCATGGCGCCGGTGAAGGTGGGGGAACACCTCTACGTCGGCGGCTTCCAGGAGAAGAACCTGTGTGTCAAGCTCGCCGCCGACAAGCCTGGGGTCGAGGTGGTGTGGCGCAACAAGGCCAAGCACGGCATCTCGGCGGTCAACGTCCAGCCGTTCGTCGACGGGACGATGGTCTACGGCTTTCATGAGAAGGGGGATTTGCGTGGCGTGGAGATCCCCTCGGGCGCGGTGAAGTGGTCGAGCCCGGGGCCGTTCGGCGACCGTGCCCCGCCGTCGGCCACGGCCTTCATCACCCGCCACGAGAATCGCTTCTTCCTCTTCGCCGAGACCGGCGACCTCGTGATCGCGAAGCTCTCCCCAGCAGGCTACGAGGAGCTCGACCGCGCCCATCTCCTCGACACGACGCAGTCGGCGTTCGGCCGCGGCGTGGTGTGGTGTCCACCGGCGTATGCCGACAGGAGCGTCTTCATCCGCAACGACAAGGAACTGATCCGCGTGTCGCTGGCCAAGTGATGCCGGTAAGGTTGCCGCAGCCGGCATGATTGGTGCGGTGTCGGGAGGGGAATCGTGTTTTGGACCGGGGAAGGGCACCGGTGACTTAGCCGAGGGAGTGGCAATCGGCTATCGTGGTGGCGAGCCTTTGCCCTGCCCGGCCAACCCTGGCCGGAGCGTTCGGCGTTGTCTGGAGTCCGTCCTTCATGGCTTCTCTTCCCGCGGCGTCGACCCACTTCGACGTCCCCACGGCCGTCCGGCCGTACACGATCAACCGGGTCTATTCCGGCACGATCCTTGCCGTTCACCTGTTGGCGCTGCTCGCCTTCGTGCCGCAGTTCTTCTCCTGGATCGGATTCTGGACAATGGTGGTCGGGATCCATGTCTTCGGGCAGGGGATCACGATCGGCTACCACCGGCTCCTCACGCACCGCAGCTTCAAGACGCCGCCGTGGGTGGAGCACTGCTTCGCCATCCTCGGGATCTGCTGCCTCGAAGATTCGCCCGCCCGCTGGGTGGCAGTGCACCGCATTCATCATGTCCATTCCGACGAGCAGTCCGACCCCCATTCGCCACTGGTGACGTTTCTCTGGTCGCACTTCGGCTGGCTGATGGTCAACAATCGCGACGCTCAATCGCTCAATGCGATCGCGACCTACGCCAAGGACCTGCTCCGCGATCCGTTTTACATGCGGATCGAGAAGCGCCCCTGGCTGCTGATGTGGATCGGACTGGCGCAGGTGCCTGTCTACTTCCTGGCAGGCGCCGCGATCGGCTGGATCGGCTGGGGGCGCGAGGCTGCCGTGCCGTTGGGTTTGAGCCTCGTGGTTTGGGGTGTGTACGTACGGATCGTGGCGGTGTGGCACATCACCTGGTCGGTGAACTCGCTCTCCCACATGTTCGGCTACCGGAACTACGAGACGGGGGAGGCGAGCCGCAACAATTGGTTCGTCGCCCTCCTCACCGTCGGCGAGGGCTGGCACAACAACCACCACGAGGATCCCTCGTCGGCAAGCGTGCAGCACCGCTGGTGGGAGATCGACATCAGCTACTACGAGATCCGTCTCCTCGAGGCGCTCGGCCTGGCGTGGGACGTCGTCACACCACGGCATGTCCGTCGCCGCGAGTCCGCGGCGAAGTCGGCCTGACGCCCGCGCCGGTGCAACGGGCGAGGGTGGCGCCGTCGGGATCGATCGCCACCCGCACCGCCGGCGTGTTGCCGTAAACCCGTGGATGGAAGGGAGAGCGGAGGAACAGCCGGCCGCTGTGTGGATCGATCTGCACGGAGCGGACGTTGAGGCAGTCGTCGCCCAAGCCGGAGAGATCCCAGCGGGCCACGAGCGGGAAGCCAGCGATTGCGAGATTGAAAAACGACGCTTGCCGCGCCTCGGCCGCGAAGACGACGAGGCACTGCCCAAGTCTGGCAACGGCGACGGGCGTCCCCGGCACTGGGAGCGTGGCGGCCAGTCGGTTGGTCGCCTTGTCGACGAGAAGTACCTGATCGGCCCAGGCCTCCGGCGCCGCGATCCAGGGGAGCCCCTCGAGATCGAGCATCATCGTCAGGTGGCGGCGCGTGTCGGGGAAGGTGCGCTCGATGCCGTGGGTGACGGTGTCAATGCGGGCGATCGTCTCCTGGCCGGGGCGGAAGTCGTTGCGCTCGAGGACGAAGAGGTGGCGGCCGGAGGGGATCATCGCCCCTGGAAAGTGGACGTCGGGGCGGAGTGGCCGGGCCCACCAGCCGTTCCAGCGGAACACCTTCCGCGAGCCGGTCTCGTTGAACCACATCCTGCCGGCGGAGCCGCCAAACTGCTCGACCTGGTACCTCCGCGGCATCGTGCGGACCCGCACGTGCAGCCGCGCGAGCGGGTATGCCACGTCGAAGCGCACGGTGGAATGGTAGGTGAGCCAGCCGCGGCGCTGGTCGAAGTGCTTGCCGACTGCGAGGATCGTCCGCGGAGCGTAAGGGTAGAGAAACTCGAGCGTGTGGGGGACCGGGGCCGAGGCGATGACGGCGAGAGTTTCGGGGTCGTGAACATCGATCCGGTAGTCGTCAACCGTCCCGACGCTGTGCCCCTCCCAGAGGAGCCCGGCGTGGAACACCTGCCCGCGATAGACCTCGTGGGGGTCGAGGAGGGCGACGGTGCGGACCTCGGGTACGGCCTGGATCAGCGGGTCGAGGGTGGCTGGCACGAACGGAGGCTCCCGGTGACGGAAAAGACCTCCGCAGCCTAAAGCGCCTGGGGTCGGGGGGGCGAGGAATCGGTGGGAGGGGATCGAGTGTTTCTGTCGTGTCGGCGCGCCGGTGAATCGATCCCCCGATCCTGCTGGAGCCTGCCAGAATGGGGCCCGCCCTCCTCCTCCCCCCGGAGTCTCCGATGCCCCGTCACCTCGTCCTCGTTCTCGGTGACCAGCTCGACCGCCACTCGGCGGCCTTTGACGGATTCGATCCCTTCCAGGATGCCGTCTGGATGGCGGAGGTGGCGGGGGAAGCGACGCATGTCTGGTCGGCGAAGCCGCGGATCGTGATGTTCCTCGCCGCGATGCGTCACTTTCGGGATCGGCTCGTCGCCGAGGGGCTGAGCATCGACTACCGTGCGCTCTCGGACACGCCCGCCGTCGACGAGCCGCGTTCCCTGGGAAGCGCGCTAGTGGCAAGCCTCGGCGGCGAGGATCCCGCCCACCGGGGTCGGGCAGGTGCCAAAGACGCACGCCACGCGCTTCCGCCGGGGCGGCCGGTGAAGCTGATCGTCGTCGAGCCGGGGGAGCATCGGGTGCGGGAGGAGATCGTCGCCGCGGCCCGCGAGGCGGGTGTCCCCCTCGAGATCCGCACCGACCGGCACTTCTTCAGCACCGTCGACGAGTTTGCCGCGCATGCCCGCGGCCGGAAGCAGCTCCGCCTGGAATGGTTCTACCGGCCGCTACGGGAGAAGCATGGCGTGCTCATGGACGATGGCGAGCCGGCTGGGGGGGCTTGGAACTTTGACGCCGACAACCGCGGGGCGTTTCCCAAGGGGGGGCCGGGAAAACTCCCTGCGCCGCGCCGCTTCCCCCCCGATGCGGTCACGCGCGCCGTGATCGAACTGGTGAACGCCCGCTTTGCCGATCATCCGGGGAGCCTCGAGGCCTTCGACTGGCCGGTGACTCCCGCAGAGGCCCGCGCGGCGCTCGACGATTTCCTCGTCCACCGGCTCCCCTCCTTCGGCCGCTATCAAGACGCGATCTGGACCGGCGAGCCGTGGCTCTACCATTCGCGCATCGCGGCGGCGATGAATCTCAAGCTCCTCGACCCGCGCGACGTCGTGGCCGGCGCCGAGCGCGCCTGGCGGGAGGGAAAAGTGCCGGTCGAGGCGGCCGAGGGTTTCATCCGTCAGGTGATCGGGTGGCGGGAGTATGTCCGCGGCGTCTACTGGCACTTCATGCCGGAGTACGAGTCGCGAAACGCCCTCGGCGCCAGCCTGCCGTTGCCGGCCTTCTACTGGACGGCCACGACGGAGATGAACTGCCTCCGCGATGCGCTCTCGCAGACGCTCACCCACGGCTATGCCCACCACATCCAGCGGCTCATGGTGACGGGGCTGTTCGCGATGCTCGCCGGCGTGCGGCCGCAGGAGGTGCACCGCTGGTATCTCGCCGTCTATGTCGATGCGG
>CANGGC010000144.1 GCA_947453125.1 Planctomycetaceae bacterium
CGGGAAGCCTATTACCGGGAGCTCCTTCGCGACGAAGCCGCCCTGGCGATGCTTTTCCGGGCCGCAGGAATGGATGGAGATGGGGCGAGTGTCGACGGGGGCGAAAGCGACGGGTGATATTTACCCGTCTTTTCACCACTGCTTTGACACGTGCCGGTCGGTTGGGATATTTTTTGGCGGCAGTCAGGTCTTGATCGCACACGCCGGGGTTGAAGGAGCCAAACGATGCCAGAGTCCGTGCACGGCAAGCTTTCTCGCGTCCGAAAGCCGCGGGTCCACATCACGTACGACGTTGAGACGGAAGGCGCCACGGTCGTCAAGGAACTCCCCTTTGTTGTCGGCGTCATGGGAGACTTCTCGGGCAATCCCACAGAGCCTCTTAAATCCCTCAAGGATCGCAAGTTCGTGTCGATCGACCGGGATTCCTTCGACGAGGTCATGAAGCGAATGACCCCGGGCGTGGAGATGAAGGTCGAAAACACGCTCGCCGGTGACGGGAGCGAGATGGCCGTCAAGCTCAAGTTCTCCTCGATGGAAGACTTCGAGCCGGCGAAGATCGTCGAGCAGGTCGAGCCCTTGCGGAAACTGCTCGACACCCGCAACCGTCTGCGGGAACTTCTCACCGCCGTCGATCGTGCCGATGGCCTCGAGAGCGAACTGGAAAAATTGCTGCAGGATTCCGAGCAGGTCAAGAAGCTTGCCGGTGAACTGGGCGTCGAGCCCGAGGGCAAGTGATCCTTCCGCGGACCATGTCCTGAAATAACGAATCCCCGATCTTCCACCCCCGCCGGGCGCTTGCGCCTGAGTCGCCCCTCCAGGATTGAGAATAGCCATGAGTACCGCCGGAGAATCCGCCAAGCAGCCAGCAGCGGCAGCCGCCGCTGGGGCCGGAAGCCTTCTCGACCAGATCACGAGCATGATGCCCCGGGCCGTCGAGAAGCCTCGGCGTGACGCACTCATCCGCTCCCTCGTCGAGGAATCGCTCAAGGGGACGGTGACGTTCGACAAGAGCATCACGAAGACGATCAGTCAGGCAATCTCCTCGATCGACGCGACGATGTCGCAGCAGTTGGCCGCGATCTTGCACAACGCCGACTTCCAGAAGCTGGAAGGCTCGTGGCGCGGGATGCACCATCTCGTCATGAATTCCGAGACGAGCGCGCAACTCAAGATCCGCGTCATGAACATCTCCAAGCGCGAGTTGTTCAAGGATCTCGACAAGGCAGTCGAGTTCGACCAGAGCCAGATCTTCAAGAAGATCTACGAGGCAGAGTTCGGGTCGCCGGGCGGCGAGCCCTACAGCGCCATGATCGGCGACTTCGAGTTCTCGAACCACCCCGAGGACGTCGACCTCCTCGCCAAGATGTCGCAGGTTTCGGCTGCCGGTTTTTGTCCATTCGTCTCTGCTGCCTCGCCGAAGCTGCTCGGGATGGACAGCTTCTCCGAGCTGTCAAAGCCCCGCGACCTGGAAAAAATCTTCCTCGACGAGACGTACACGAAGTGGCGAAGCTTCCGTGAGTCGGACGATGCGCGGTTTGTCGTGCTGACGATGCCGCGGTCGCTCTCCCGGCTGCCGTACGGCAAGAACACGAAGGTCGTCGAGGAGTTCGACTTTGAAGAGGTCGAGCTCGACGAGAAGGGGGATGCCAAGCCGGTGCCCCACGACCATTACTCGTGGATGAACACGGCCTATGTCATGGGAGCCCGATTGACCGACGCTTTTGCCAAGTTCGGCTGGTGCACGGCGATCCGTGGGGCTGAGAACGGCGGCAAGGTGGAGGGACTTCCTGCCCACGTGTTCACCGCCGACGACGGTGACAAGTCGCTCAAGTGTCCCACCGAGATCGCGATCACCGACCGCCGCGAAGCGGAGCTGTCGAAGCTCGGGTTTTTGCCGCTGTGCCACTACAAGAACACCGACTACGCCGTCTTCTTCGGTGCCCAAACAGCCCAAAAAGCGAAGAAGTTTGACCGTCCGGAAGCGACGGCCAACGCCGCCATCTCGGCGCGGTTGCCCTACATCATGGCGACCTCGCGGATCGCCCACTTCCTCAAAGTCATCGCCCGCGACAAGATCGGGTCGTTCATGGAGCGGCAGGATTGCGAGGAGTGGCTGAGAAGGTGGATCGCCAATTACGTTTCGTCTGACCCGCACCCCTCCGACGACGTCAAGGCTCGTTATCCGTTGGCCGAGGCTGAGATCAAGGTTGAGGAAATCCCCGGCGCCCCAGGGAGCTACAACGCGGTCGCTTGGTTGCGTCCGTGGCTGCAACTCGAGGAGCTCACCACCAGCCTGCGGATGGTGGCGAAGATTCCGGCGGCGGCGAAGGGCGGGTGATTCGTCGGGGTCTGGGAACACTGGAGCCAGATGGTGCCGGGTCTGGGCACTGGCAGAGGGGGGCTTGAATGGCTTCCACGTCGGCATCGGTGTCTGGGGCTTCCGAAGAGTATCGTGCTTCCTCGGGGGCGGCGGCGCCGTCGTCATTCATTGGCGAACTTGCGGCCGCTGCTCCGCATGACCGACGCGTCTCGGATCTTCTGGAGGCGAGGACTCCTGTCGAGATGCTGCGAGCCTGGGCGGCCCGCCGCGTGGGGCTCTCCGAGCGGTTGACGCGGGCGACGCTGCTCGTCCGATTGGGTGAGGACATCGCCGCCATCGACTCGGCCTTGGCTCGGCAGATCGACACCATCCTGCATCACACCCGGTTTCAGCAATTGGAATCGTCGTGGCGCGGTCTGGCTTGGATGGTCGGCCAGGCTCTTGATGCCAACGACGCCGCGGACGGCCCGGCGCGGGTGGAAGTGAGGATCCTCTCCGTTACGAAGCGTGAACTGGCGCGCGATCGCTCCGAGGCCGTCGAGTTCGATCGCTCGGTGTTGTGGAGGAAGGTTTACGAGGAGGAGTTTGGCACCGCGGGGGGCACCCCCTACGGGCTCCTCCTGGCCGACTACCAGTTCAGTCATCACCCCGACGATGTCAGCCTCCTGACGGGGCTGGCCGAGGTGGCTGCGGCGGCATTCTCGCCGTTGCTGGTCAACCCGGCGCCCGGACTGTTGGGACTTGACTCCTTCCAACAACTCGATGCCTTGCCTTTTCCCGACACCTACCAGGCATCTCCCGACTTTGTGAAATGGCGGGGCTTGCGCGACCGGGAAGAGTCACGGTTCATTGGCCTGCCACTGCCGCGTGTCTTGGGACGGCTTCCCTATGACGGTTGGATCGGCCGCCCGGAGGGAGCGGCGGCCGAGGAGCGGACTTGGGCGCGGCGAGGCTTCCGATACCGCGAGGAGGCGGATCTGGCCGACGGCTCCGGGAGGCTTTGGAACGGGGCCATCTGGCCGCTGGCCGGCGTGATCATCCGGGAGTTCGGGCGGTCGGGCTGGTTTGCCGACATCCGGGGGGGCTCGCGGGGATTGGAGGGAGGCGGTGTCGTCGAGGCACTGCCCGTCGAAGGATTCACGGGTCTCGACCACGATGCCGCGGTGAGGGGGCCGGTCGAGGTGTTCGTTACCGAACCGGTGCAGATGGATCTCGATCAGGCCGGGCTGATTGCTCTCTCCTCTTCTGGGCCCAGCGGCCGCGCGGTGTTCCACTCCAATGCTTCGCTCCATTCGTCCGGCCGGTACGACTCTGCTGTCGCTACCGTGAACGCCAGGATTTCGTCGATGCTCCAGTATGTGCTCTGCGTGTCGCGGTTCGCCCACTACCTGAAGGTGATCGGTCGGGACAAAGTCGGTGCGTTCGCCGATGGCCCGGGCTTTGAGCGCCTCCTCTCCGAATGGGTGAACCAGTACGTCACCCCCGACGATCAGGCCTCGGCCGAAACGCGGGCCAAGATGCCGCTGCGGGCGGCCCACGTCGAGGTCCGCGAGGAGCCCGGTACTGCCGGGGCCTACCGCGTGATCATGCGGCTTCAGCCACACTTTCAACTCGATCGGCTCGATGCGACGCTGAGGCTCGTTACCTTGGTGCGAAGGGCTGACAAAAGCTCCTGATCAACGAAAGAGGGGACACGATGACTACGGCAGGGAAACTGTTGGCGACGGGGAATCTGGACGAGGCGATCCAGGCGGCGACCGCTGATGTGAAGGCGAAGCCGAAAGACCTCGAGGCACGCTGGTTGCTCGCCGAACTGCTCGTCCTCTCCGGCCAGCACGACCGCGCCGATGCGCAGTTCGATGCCATGATTGCCGTCGAGCCCCGTGCAGCGGTGTCGGCCATTCCGATCCGGCATCTACTTCGCGCCGAGGCGTCGCGGCGACAGTTCTACGACGAGGGGCGTGTTCCCGAGCTGCTCGACGGCGTCGATCAGCAGGTTCGCGATCGTCTGGAGGCGTTCGTGCTGCTTCGCGCGGGGAAGGCGGCCGAAGCGGGGCAGTTGGTCGAGCGTGCCGAGAAGGCCCGGCCGGCCCTCGCCGGCAAACTCACGCTGGCCAATGAAGAAGAGCGGAGCTTCTCCGACTTCCGTGATCTCGACGACATCACGGCGGAGGTCATCGAGGTGCTCACGCAGACAGGAAAGTATTACTGGATCGAGATGCGTCGCGTGCAACTGATCGAGTTCACGCCGCCGGAGCGGCCGCTCGACCTCATCTGGCGGCCCGTGCGAATGGTCGTGAAGGACGCGTTCGATGCGCAGGTCCACCTGCCCGCGGTTTACGGCACGATCAAGGGGGCCGATGCCGCGTCCCGACTCGGCCGGCGAACCGACTGGCTGGGCGAGGAAGGGGAGGCGATCGTGGGCGTGGGGCGGCGAACGTTCGTCGTCGACGGCGAGACGGAGATCGACATGATGGCGATCGGTTCGATCAGTTTTGACATCTAGTTCGAAGCTTAGCTGGTGCGAGGGGGCCACATCACGGAATGGCCTCGTCATCCGCGTGGGAATTGAGAGGGAGCATCATGGCCAAGGGTGTTGTCGTTTGTTATTGGGGTCCGGGCCACAAGACATCGGGCCACCTCGGCTTGGCCGTCGAGGCTGATGCCGGAAAGACCTCCGTCACATGGGTGCCTGAGGGCGAGACTGCTTGTATTCATACGTATAAACATCGGCATCGTCGCTCGTCGCGTCGAACTCTCTGCCTTCAACTACCCGATCCGGTATGGCGTCAATGCTCCCTTGTGTAACAAGGGCATTCCCGCGTTGGTCCTTTAGGCAACTCGCGTTGGAGTCGTAGTTCTGTAGTCTGTATAGATTGGACTGAAGTAAAGCTGCGGTGTGCAAATCGAAGTAGCGTCTAATGTCTGGGTGGCCCTTTATCAGAATCATGATTTTACGGACCGTCTTTTCGTGCTCCGTCAGGACAAACGGCGGTGGTGGTGGCTCAGCCGCTCTCGCAGCTGCCGCTTCCTTAATCCGGATTCTGTCCAGTTCCGCCTTGTGGATGTTTTCATAGTCTGCGACAGACTTGAAAACAGTTATCAATTGGCCAGCTAAAATCATTACGGCGTTAGCGCGTCTGCTGTGGGCTTTTTGGGTCATGTGGTCGCGCACTTCCTGAAGCATTTCAACGATCAGCTTCGCTTTTGCCGGATAATCCCTTTCCCAAGACAATCGTTCGTATGCTTCCAGCTTCTTGTCGATGTTTTTGACTTGCTCTTTTCGCCTGGCGAAGCCCGTGCTCCAACTCATCTCTACTTTGCTCAGCGCCTTCCATTCGGCCAGGCTCATGAGGTCGTCTTTGCCGTGCGTGTTCGCAGGGCCACGAGATTCGCCAGCGATCGCTGGGCGGGCTTTGGCGAGCTTTGTGTCGAAGTCGTTTCGCTTCTGTAAATTCTTGCGATCGGCGGCCGAGAGCATTTGGTTCGCGCCCTCGTGATTTTGCATGAGAATTGCTGTCTCACTCACGAGCTTTGCCGTTTTCTCAATCTCTTTTTTGACGGCCTGTGCATAAATCAGCGTGTCTCTGGGCGAAACCCACACCACTCTGGAGTATGACTCATACGTCTCCGAGCCACCTGCCCATAAGGCGGCCATGACTGTCGAAGCGCAGTTTTTTGATTTGCTTATCAAAGAAAATTTGCTCATGACATTTGCCTTTGAGATCGTCCACCATTGCTCCATGCGTTTTGCGTTCAGTCCAACTCCGGGCGCTGTGGCGATCTCTCCAATGCATGGAATCTCCACCATTACGCAATGGTTTTTGAAGCTCTCCGGCTCCGACCAGTAATCAGTCACAGGGGCAACTCTCGACGCATTGCCTCTCTGGACCGCTTTGGCCGCGTCGACCTTGCCCCTTTTGTAATTCAGATTATAAGCTCTTTCGTCGTAGTCGTCCGCCGGATACCAGCTGATGTAGAAGTTGTTGACGCCATCGATCGATTCAGAATTCTCGAACCTCAGAGCTGCGTGCCCGTAGCGGGTGCCGGGGATAGCAAGAAATCCTCCGGTAATCGCCGTGTTGGTATTCACAAAAACGCAAACAGGCATGGTAATGGTCCTCTGAAGTCTTTTTCTCGGTGATAATGTCTGCGGCGTTGCTCAAGGAGACCATTGTAGCGGGTTGGCGCCCGGCACAACCAGCCTGGCATGGTCTCATAGTCTCCAGCCCGACACTGGCCGCAAGGGGGTGATGGTGGGCAATCACGTTGGCGAAAGAGATTTATGCTGTTGTGCCGTGTGCGCCCACCACAACCACCCTTGCATGCCCTGATAGCCTCCGGACGGTGATCAAAGATCCCGTCGATGAGGAGGCGATTCATGGGTCGGCAGTCGGATCCGCGGAAGGCTGCGGCGTGGGAGCGGCGGCTGGCCCGCTACGGTGA
>CANGGC010000145.1 GCA_947453125.1 Planctomycetaceae bacterium
GAGAGCCCCACCGACCAGTCGCGGATGGTGGAGATGAACATCCAGGTGCTCGTCACCTGGGCCGACCGCGGCGGCGCGGTGCTCGCCACCGGCGCCGTCCCCCTCCCGGCGGCGAGCGTCGACGTCGGTCAGGCGGCCGTGCTCGTCCCCGAATACGGCCGCTCGGTCGTGAGCACGCAGCAGGAGGGGATCGTGAAGATGGCCCAGCAGATCGTCGGCCTCATGGAAGAGCCGTGGTGATCGCCGGTCAGGCCGGGCCGGCGACGGTTCCCTCCGGCGGAGCCTTGCTGCGGGTAGAGTGAGGACATGACAACCACCCCGCTTCCCACCGCCTGGCAGCTCCGTTCGACGCGTCTGACGCTGCCGCATCCGACTGGTCCGCTCCGCCGGCCGCTCGTGATGGGGATCGTCAACGTCACCCCCGACAGCTTCTCCGATGGCGGCCGCCACGCGGCGGTCGATGCGGCGGTGGCGCATGGATTGCGCCTTGTCGCCGAAGGGGCCGATCTCCTCGATGTCGGCGGCGAGAGCACCCGGCCTTTTTCGACGCCGGTCGAGGCTGACGAAGAGATCCGGCGGACGGCTGAGGTGGTGCGCCGCCTCGTCCGCGAGTCGGGGGTGCCGGTGTCGATCGACACCTCAAAAGCCGCCGTCGCTGAGCGCGCCCTCGAGTGCGGCGCCGAGATCATCAACGACGTCACCGGGCTCGAAGGGGATCCCGCCATGCTGGCGCTCGCCGTCGCCTCGGGGGCGGCCATCTGTGCGATGCACATGCAGGGCACCCCCGCCACGATGCAGATCGACCCACGCTACGGCGATGTCGTCGGAGAGATCTTCCAGTGGCTCGCAGTCCGGCGCGACACGCTCCTCGCTGCTGGCATCGACCGGGCGCGGATCTGCCTCGATCCCGGCATCGGCTTCGGCAAGACCCATGCCCACAACCTGGCGCTCGTGTCCCATGCAGGGAGGTTTCTCGACCTCGGCTGCCCGATCCTCGTCGGCCACTCGCGGAAGGGCTTCATCGGCAAGGCCCTCGAGCAGGCACTCGGCCGCCCGGCCACCGAGAGCGATCGGGATGCCGGCACCGCCGGGATCGCCTGCCGGCTCGCCGCCGCCGGCATTCAGATCGTCCGAGTCCACGCCGTCGGCCTCGTGCGCTCGGCCCTCGAAGGCTTTTCAGCCGGGGCGTGAGGTGGCTGGTCTTGGCCGCCGATCCTGAGCGCGGCGAAACCTTGACGCCGGGGAGACGTTCAACCGACAACGGCTGGCGTCGTCCCCTCTTCCCAGGAGTCTCCTGAAGCCATGCGTGCCCTCCCGGCCGATCTCCGGACCGTCAAACGCCCCGAGAAGCTCGGTCGCTTTCAGGCCACCGGCCTGATGATGGCGGCCTTCCTCACGCTCTCGAGCGCTGTCTGTGGCCAGCCCCAGGGAGGGCCGCCGCCAGGTGGCCCGGGTGGCCCTCCTGGTGGATTTCCTGGTGGCCCTCCCGGCGGGCCGGGAGGTTTTCCAGGTGGCCCGGGTGGTCCGGCGGGCTTCCTGCGGATGTTGCCCGTGATGGGCGCGCTCGACACCGACGGCGACGACGAGATCTCCGCCAGTGAGATTGCCGAGGCAACGGCGCACCTGAAGAAGCTCGACCTCAACAACGACGGCAAGCTTTCCTCCGAGGAACTGCGGCCGAACTTTCCCGGCGGGCCCGGTGGCCCGGGCGGATTTCCGGGTGGGCCTGGCGGGCCTCGTGGCTTTTCTGGTGGACCGGGCGGCCCCGGTGGTCCTCCGGGAGGGGGTGCCAGTGGTGAGGAACTCGCCGCTCGGATGATGGAGTTCGATGCCGACAAGGATGGCAAGCTCACCTCCGAGGAACTCCCGGCACGGATGCAGGGCATGCTCACCCGCTGCGATGCCGACAAGGACGGCAAGCTCACGAAGGAAGAGATCCTCGCCATGGCGGCGGCCGAAGGCGGGCCGGGAGGTGGCCGCGGTGAAGGGGGCCGGCGTGGCGAAGGCCGTGACGGGCGCGGCGGTGGTGGCCCCTTCGGAGGACCGGGCGGCGGAGGACCGGGCGGCGGAGGACCGGGCGGCGGAGGACCGGGCGGCGGAGGACCGAGCGGCGGAGGACCGAGCGGCGGAGGACCGGGCGGCTTCGTCGATCGGATGTTCGAGTTCGACGCCGACAAAGATGGCAAGCTCTCGCGTGAGGAACTCCAAGCGATGGCCGCGCAGTTTCAGGGGGGCGGACCGGGTGGCCCAGGTGGCGCTGGTGGCGCTGGTGGTCCCTCGGGTGACGGTGGCCGTCGGCAGGGTGGGGGCGAACGGGGCCGCAGGCCACCGGTCGAGGAATGACGTCGAAGCGATTCCCCCTCTCACCCTAGGAGACTGCCCCGATGGAAGCGATCAGGTGGTGTTCGATCCGGTTCGGTGCCGTGGTGCGGATCGCGCTCACCGCGGTGGTTCTGGCCGGGATCGCCGCTCCGGCCACTGCCGACTGGCCGCGCTTCCGTGGCCCCAACGGGAGTGGCGTTGCGGCCGACGACGCATCGATGCCGACCGAGTTCGGTGAGACGAAAAACCTCCGCTGGAAGCTCGAGCTTCCGGGGGAAGGGGTGTCGTGTCCGATCGTCGTCGGCGACAAAGTCTTCGTCACCACCTACTCCGGCTACGGCGCCGCCGGGGGAACGCAGCTCGACCTCGTTCGGCACCTCCTCTGTTTCGACGCGAAGACCGGCAAGGAGCTCTGGCGGAGGGAGATCGAAGCGGTCCTTCCGGAGGATGCCTATTCCGGGATGGGCGTTCCCTCCCACGGCTATGCCTCGCACACCCCGGTCTCCGATGGCGAGCGTATCTACGCGTTCTTCGGGAAGTCGGGGGTCAAGGCCTTCGATCTCGATGGAAAGGAACTCTGGGAGCGGTCGGTCGGCACCGACTCCGATCCGCGCCGATGGGGATCGTCGTCGAGCCCGCTGGTGGTCGATGGCGTCGTCGTCGTCATCGCCGGCCCGGAGACGAGGGCCGTCGTCGGCCTCGATGCGCAGTCGGGGAGCGAATTGTGGAAGGCCGACTCCGAGGCGCTGGCCAACGTCTGGGGCTCGCCGGTGACGGCGCCCGGTGAGGGCGGGAAGACCGATGTCATCCTCGGTACCCCCGGCGAGATCTGGGGAATCAATCCGGCCACTGGCAAGATCCGCTGGTACGCCGAGGGAGTCGGGGAGGATGGCTTCAACTCGAGCGTCGTCGTCGCCGACGGCGTCGTCTATGCCGTCGAGGGTCGCAGTGGCGGGTCGATCGCACTGCGCACCGGCGGCAAGGGGGATGTCGGGGAATCGCACCTCGTCTGGAGCGGCCGCGATGCCAACCGCTTCGGCACGCCGCTGGTCTACCGCGACCGGCTCTGGTTCGTCTCCAACCGGATCGCTAACTGCCTCGATGCGAAGACGGGCGAAAAGATCTTCCAGGCACGACTTCCGAGCGAAGGGGGCGGGGCCTTCGGACGTGGCGCCGATTATTCCTCGCCGGTCGCCGCCGACGGCAAGATCTATTACGTCACTGGCAATGGCGAAGTCCATGTCCTCAAGGCCGCCGACGAACTCGAGTCGCTGGCGGTCAACACGCTTGGTGCAGAGGGGGAGTCGTTTGCCGCCACGCCGGCGATCAGCGACGGCGCCCTCTTCATCCGCTCCGATCGCCACCTGTGGTGCTTTTCCGAGGGGGGGCGATGATCGAAGAGGCCGAGCAGGTGGTGGGCTGAGGCCCGATGTCCTCAGACCCCTGCAGCCTCATCTGCCGTGGTATCCTGACAGAGGTCTCCGCCCCGGGCCTCTCCTCTCACCGCCACGCCATGTCGACCGCCACCGATCGCTCTTCCCACTCGCTCCCCGATCTCGCCGCCCACTGTCGGGCGATGGCCGAGCGGGCGCGGCAGGCCGCGATCGATCTCGGCGGGGTGTCGACGGAGCAGAAGGCCGAGGCGCTGAGGCGGGCTGCCGTCGAGATCCGCGCTGACACCCTTCTGATCCTCGCCGCCAACCGGGCCGACCTCGAAGCCTCCGCTGGCGCAGGGCTCACCGCCGCCGCGTCCGAGCGGCTCCTCCTCGACGAGAAGCGTGTCGAGGGGATCGCCGCCGGTCTCGAAGCGGTCGCGGCGCTCCCCGATCCGGTCGGGGAGGTGATCGAAGCCTCGGTCCGCCCCAGTGGCCTTTCCGTCCGCAAGATCCGCGTGCCGCTCGGCGTGATCTTTTTCATCTACGAGTCGCGGCCGAATGTCACGGCTGACGCGGCGGCGGTGTCGCTCGCTGCCGGCAACGCGATCATCCTCCGTGGCGGGAAGGAAGCGGCTCGCTCGAGCCGGGCGATCGTCGAGGCTTTCCGTCGGGGCGTCGCCGCCGCCGGCCTGCCGGTCGATGGCGTGCAACTCGTCGACACCACCGATCGGGCAGCGGTCGGGGAGTTTCTCAAGCTCGACACGCTCATCGATCTGGCGATTCCGCGCGGCGGCGAGCAACTCATCCGCCGCGTCTGTGCGGAGGCGCGGATGCCGGTCCTCAAGCACTTCAATGGCAACTGCCACGTCTACGTCGATCGGGCGGCCGATCTCGGCATGGCCCGGGCGATCACCGTCAACGCCAAGTGCCAGCGGATGGGCGTCTGCAATGCCGCCGAATCGCTCCTCATTCATCGGGACGTCGCAGCGGCGTTCCTGCCGGAGATTGGCGCGGCGCTTGGCGAACGTGGCATCGAGATGGTCGGCGACGCCGCGACGCGCCGGCTCCTCCCCGCCGCGGGTGTTGCCACCGAGGCCGACTTCGCCGCCGAGTTCCTCGGGCCGAAGATCTCGGTGGCGGTCGTCGACTCCCTCGACGCAGCCATCGATCACATCAATCGTTACGGCTCCCGGCACACCGACGCGATCGTGACCGCCGATGCAGCAGCAGCCGAGCGGTTCGCTGCCCGCGTCGACACGGCCGTCGCCGTCGTCAACGCGAGCACGCGTTTCAACGATGGCGCCGAACTCGGGCTCGGTGCCGAGATCGGGATCTCGACCGACAAGCTCCACGCCCGCGGCCCCTGTGGCACCCGCGAGCTCACCACCTACAAGTACGTCGTCACCGGCACGGGACAGACGCGGTCGTAGCGGCCGCCCTCCCCGGACCATCGACCCCTCCGGAGGCAGTTCGATGATGCAGGCGTTCCACCACCGTTTTCTCGCGGTCCTCACCACCTCGCTCGCCCTCACCATGCCCCACGCAGCCCGCGCGGCCGACACGACGGCCCCGACGCCCGCCGATCCATACCAGTGGCTCGAGGATGTCACCGGCGAGAAGCAGCTGGAGTGGGTGAAGGAGCGCAACGCAAAGGTGACCGCGGCGCTTGCCGACAACGATGCCTTCCGGTCGCTCGAAAAAAGGATCCTCTCGATCCTCGACTCGAAGGATCGGATCCCGATGGTGGGGAAGATCGGGCCGCACTTCTACAACTTTTGGCGCGACGCCAAGAACCCCAAGGGAGTGTGGCGGCGGACGACTCTCGAGGAATACCGCAAAGCGCAGCCGGCCTGGGAGACGGTGATCGATCTCGATGCCCTCGCTGAGAGTGAGAAAGAGAATTGGGTCTGGCACGGTGTCGCCGTCTTCCAGCCTGAAGACAAGCGTTGCCTCGTGGAGCTGTCGCGCGGCGGTGCCGATGCCGAGGTGATCCGGGAATACGATCTCGAGGCGAAGGCCTTCGTGCCGGGGGGCTTCGAGCTTCCCGAGGCGAAGAGCCGGGTGGCGTGGCGCGATGCCGACACGCTCTTGATCGGCACCGATTTCGGCGCTGGCTCGATGACGACTTCCGGCTATCCGCGCACCGTCCGGGCCTGGAAGCGGGGAACGAAGCTCGCCGATGCGGAGCTCGTCTACGAAGGGACGGCCGACGACATGGCCGTCTCCGGCTTCAAGGATCCGACCCCCGGATTCGAGCGGGAGTTCTACGTTCGCCAGAAGACGTTCTGGACCAACGACATGTTCGAGCTCCGCGATGGCCAGCTCGTGCAAGTGCCAAAGCCCGAGGACGCCAATGCGAGCGTCCACCGCGAGTGGCTCCTCCTCGAGCTGCGCAAGGACTGGGACACCGGCGCCAAGACCTATCCGGCCGGGGCGCTCCTGGCGATCGACCACGAACGCTTCATGGCGGGCGACCGCGACTGCCATGTTCTCTTCGCCCCGTCGCCGCGGACGTCGCTGGTGTCGTTCGCCCCCACGCGCCATCACATCCTCGTGACGACGCTCGACAACGTCCGCAATCGGGTCGAGGCCCTCTCTTGGCAGGAGGGGAAGTGGCTCCGGGAGCCGCTCTCGGGCGTGCCCGATCTCGGCACGGCGGGCGTTTCGGCGGTGGACGACCTCGACAGCGACGACTTCTTCCTCGTCACGGCAAGCCCGCTCCAGCCGTCGACGCTGGCGCTTGGCAGCCTGCCGGCATCAGGGCAGCCGAAGGTGACCGGCGTCGAGAAGCTCAAGAGCGCTCCGTCGTTCTTCGAATCGAAGGGGCTCATCGTCGAGCAGCACGAGGCGACGAGCGCCGATGGGACGAAGGTGCCCTACTTCCAGATCGGACCGAAGGATCTGAAGCTCGACGGATCGACGTCCACGCTTCTCTACGGCTACGGCGGCTTCGAGATCCCGCTCCTCCCCGGATACGAGGCCATCACCGGCGCGGCGTGGCTCGAGAAGGGGAACGTTTCGGTGATCGCCAACATCCGCGGTGGCGGAGAGTTTGGCCCA
>CANGGC010000146.1 GCA_947453125.1 Planctomycetaceae bacterium
CGTCACGATGGAAGAGTCGGGGGTGTCGACGCGGGTGTCGGTCCGCTTCGAATCGACGGCGGCTACGGCCCCCGTCCCGACGACGGCCTCCGTCCCGACCAGAGCCGCGGCCTGACGGGCCCTTCCCCAGGGTGAAGCGCCCGGGTTGAAGCGCCAGGGTGAACCGTCTGTTTTCAGGCTTTTGGACGGGGCCGGTGCAGTCGGACCACCCGCTTCCACCGGTGCCGTCGCGAAGAACGGCTCAAGTCGCACCACGTGTCCATTCGATCTTTCCTTAGGACGGTCATGCCGCGACCGCGAAACCGGTTCGTCCGGAACGCGAAGCGCGGGATTGGTGCAGGGGGGGATACCTGCGAGTCGTTGCTTCCTCATGGTTCACCCGTCAAAGGTGCGCCGATTGAGGAACGCGCTCTTTCAGCCCCCCCGCGCTTTCATGGCCGGCCAACGAGGGGCTCGACGACGCGGTCGTCCCCACGGTGATGGTTCCGCGTCGGGGGGGCTGTGTCCCGCGCTCTTTGGGAGCGGGCTGGCCAGAGACGTTCCGGACACAAAAAAAGTGCACATGGAGTTCACGTGATGAAGGTTTTCACGACAGGCCAGGTCGCCAAAATCTGCAAGGTAGCACCGCGGACTGTGAGCAAGTGGTTCGATTCCGGTCGCCTCAAGGGCTACCGTATCCCGGGGAGTCAGGATCGCCGCATTCCCCGCGAATATCTGATCAAGTTCCTCAAAGAGCACGGCATGCCGCTGGGTGATCTCGAGGACGAAGCGATGGCGAAGGTCCTCCTCGTCGGGCAGGATCAGGTGCTCATCGAGAACCTCAAAAAGCATCTGCCGCTCGAGCGGTCGTTCAAGATCCAGGTCGCTGCCAGCGGCTTCGAGGCCGGTATCCAGGCCGAGAGTTTCCATCCCGACTGCATCGTGGTCGATTACTCGATCGGCCGGATCGACGCCCAGCAGATCTGCCAGAATCTCCGTCGCAATTCCGAGTATGCCGAGACAATCGTCATCGCTCTGCTTCCTGACGACGGGTCGCAGATCACGGTTGACCGAGCCCATGTCAACGAGAGCTTCAAGAAGCCCTTCGACGTGGCGCTTCTTGCCGAACGCCTCCGGACGCTGATCGGTGCCCGCAAGGAACTGGTCTGACATCCCGCTCGCGTCCGAACTCCATCACCGCAGGCCGGTGTGCCAAGGGGGGCACTCCGGCCTGCGGTCGTTTTTGGTGCGAGCTGCCCGTGGACAAAGCGATCGATGGCCTCGGGGTCGGCGGCAGGCGATCCACCCACGGCCTCCTTTTCCCTGGTATCCTCGCGGCATGGAAACCCACCCGCTCCGCATGATCGATGTCGGCGGCAAGCCGATTTCCCCCCGCGTTGCCCGCGCCTCGGGCCGACTCCTCGCCCACGCCGACACGGTTCGGCGGATTCGCGAGGGGAGTCTCGAGAAGGGGGATGCCGTCGCCGCCGCGCGACTGGCAGGGATCATGGCCGCGAAGAAGACCGCCGAGATCGTGCCGCTGTGCCATCCGCTCCCGCTCGACTCGGTCGCCGTCTCGATCGACTTCGACGAGCCGGGAGGGGTGTCGATCACTGCCACCGTCCGCTCCGCGGGACGGACCGGGGTAGAGATGGAGGCCCTCGTGGCGGTCAGCGCTGCCGCCCTCACCCTCTACGACATGACAAAGTCGATCGATCCGGGGATGACGATCGACCAGATCCGCCTCGAGGAGAAGACCGGGGGGACTCGCGGCGATTGGCGGCGGGGCGAGGGTCGGATCGCGCCGCAGGTCTGATTGGCCCGGGGACTCCCGATGGAGCCGGGGACTCCCGTTGGAGCCGGGGAAGCCCGTTGGAGCTGGGGAAGCCCGCCGCGAATCGTCAGCTTCTCAGCGGCCGCGCGGCTCAACGGCCGCCTCGGCCGCACGCTCAGCCACTCCGGCGCCGCCCGGGACGGTCGCCCCCGGGGCCACCATCGCCTGCCCGCCGCCCATCATCCGTGCCGCCGCCCGGTCGCTGGCGAGGATCGGCTCGAGTTCGTCGACGAAGTCACGGGCATCCTTGAACTCCCGGTAGACGCTCGCGAAGCGCACGTAGGCCACCTGATCGACGCCACGGAGCAGTTCCATCACCCGCTCCCCGATCGCCCGGCTCGGGATCTCGCTTTCGTAGTTGTCGTAGCACTCCGACTCGATCGCCGACACCAGCGCCTCGATGTCCTGCTCGGTGATCGGCCGCTTGCCACAGGCGATCGCCAGGCCGGAGCGGATCTTGTCGCGGTCGAACGGCTCCCGGATGCCCCCCTTCTTGACGACGGAGAGGGCCTGCCGCTCGACCCGTTCGTAGGTCGTGAACCGCCGCCGGCAGGAGACGCACTCGCGCCGACGACGGATGTTCGCCCCGTCGTCGATCGAACGGGAGTCGATGACACGGTCGTTGTCGACCCGGCAGAATGGACAGCGCATCGGCGGGATCCTCCGTGACGGTCAGGAAGGCTGCGTCGGACTACCGTCGGGATCGCGGTCCGTCGCCACCCCCGTGTGCGGTGCCGGGCCGGCCCCCGCCGGCTCCCTGGCAGGTCCGGCGATCTTCCAGTCACGACGCTGTCGCGAGCTGGGGATGTCCATCGCCTTGCGGTACTTCGTCACGGTGCGGCGGGCAACCGTGATCCCCTGCTTCGCCAGCTCGTCAACGAGGTCATCGTCGCTGTAGGGGGCATCCTTCGGCTCGGCCTGGATGATCTCCTGGAGCTTCATCCGTACCGCGTCCCAGGCCACCTCCTCGCCATCGGCGCTCATCGTGCCGCCGACAAAGAAGCGCCGCAGCGCCCACAGGCCGCGCGGCGTCTGCAGCCATTTGTCGTCGACGGCGCGGCTGACGGTCGTGACGTGCATCCCGATCCGGTCGGCGATCTGCTGCATCTTCAGCGGCTCAATCGCCTCGGGCCCGTCGGTGAGGAAACGCGTCTGATGGTCGACGATCGCCTGGGCTGTCCGCAGGAGCGTGCTGCGACGCTGCTCGATCGCCTCGATGAGCCACTGGGCCGAATTAATCTTCCGCTTGATGTACTCGCGCGTTTCGGGCGGCGTGGCCGGGTCGGAAAGCATCTCGCGGTAGAGCGGGCTGATCCGCAGGTTCGGCAGATCGACTTCCTCGAGACGCACTTTCCAGGTGCCATCCTGCTGCAGCTCGACATGGACATCGGGCTTCACCACCGGCACGTAGGGAACCGTGAAACGAGCCCCCGGTTTCGGCTGGAGCGAGTGGAGATCGTGCCGTAGCCCCTCGATCTCCTCGATCGTGAAGCCGGTCTTCTTCGAGATCAGCGGCATCCGGTTGGCAGCGAGATCCTCGAGATGCTCCGACACGAGCCGGCGGAGCTGCCGGGCGTGGGGCATCTCGGGACGGATCTGGAGCAGGAGGCATTCCCGCAGGTCGCGGGCACCGACCCCGGCCGGCTCCATCCCCTGCACCACCGACAGCGCTTCCTCGAGTTGGCTGAGCTGGGCCTGCCAGGGGGCCGAATCGCGTGGGGCCTCGACATCGACGAGGTCCTCCAGCGGCATCGGGAGATAGCCGTTGGGATCGAGGTTGTAGATCACCTTCTCCGCCGCCTGCCGCACCTCGGGGCCGAGTTCGTCGTTGGAGAGCTGCTCGTGGAGGTGGTGGAAGAGCGTCTCGGGGCGCTCCTCCATGTTTGCCATGGCGTCGAGGTAGCGGTCGGAGGCCTCGTCGATCCGGGAGGCCGAAGGGCGGCTGCGATCGTCGTCCGACTCGGGGTATTCGCTCGACCAGTCGTAGGAGCGTTCGAAGTCGGCCTGATTGGCATGGTCTTGGTCGACGACGAGCGGCCGTTCATCGACGGTCCGTTCCGGCGCCGGGTCGGCGGCATCGGTCGTGGTGGCAACGGCGCGGATCTCGGAGTCCTGGCCATCGGCGACGGCCCCATCGCCGCTCGAATCGTCGACTTCGAGCGTCTCGTTGTTCTGGATCTCCTGCTCGATACGCTCCTCGAGCGCCATCATCGGCAGCTGCAGGATCTCCATCGACTGGATCATGCGCGGCGCAAGCACCTGCTTCTGCGCCAACCGCATTTCCTGGCCGAACGACATCCGCATGGCATCACCCTTCGACTCACACTCAGCCGGTCCACCGCTTCAGGATACCCGGTTCCGGGGGAATTGTTCGGGAAGGCGTGGCCGCGGTCCAGAACCGGCGCTTTCGCCGTTCTCCTCCGATCAATTCACATCTTCCGGCGACCGGCCAGCGCGTCGGTGAGCATGTCGCGGTTGGCCTGCTCGAGCGCAGCGCCGACCGTCAGACCGCGGGCCAGGCGGGTGATCTCGACCGGGAGACCGTCGAGTCGCTGGACGACGATCAGCGCCGTTGCGTCCCCCTCGACGTTCGGAGTGGTCGCCATGATCACCTCCCGCACCCCGCCCTGCCGAATGCGGGCGACGAGGGGATCGATCGTGAGGGCCTCCGGCCCCGTACCCTCCAGCGGCGCCACCCTCCCCTGGAGGACATGGTAGAGCCCCCGGTAGGAACCGGTCTGCTCGAGGGCGAGGAGATCGCGAACCTGCTCGACGACGCACAGCGTCGATCGGTCGCGGCGGGCATCGCGGCAGATGCCACACTCCTCCCCCTCGGCGAGATTGAAGCAGATCCGACAGGGGCGAAGATTCTCCTTGACGGCGCGGAGGGCGTCGGAGAACGCCAGCGCCTCCTGGCGCGGCATGCGGAGAACGTGGTAGGCGAGTCGTTCCGCCGACTTCCGGCCAATGCCGGGGAGTTCGGCGAAGCAATCAATGAGCGCGGCGATGACGCCCCGTTCCTCGGGCATGATGTTCCTCCGTGAAGCCTGTCTCGATCAGTCCACTTCGCCGCCCGCGGCGTGGTCGCTGGTCTCCTCATCATCCGGGAGCGGTGCCCCGTCGCCGGCGGGCACCGCCGCCACCTGGTTCGGCTCGGCCGCTTGAGCCCGGGGACGCCCCTGCTCCACCTTGCGGATCGCCGCGTCGAACAGGCTCCTGGCCTGAATCACGAGGGGATGTTCGAGGGTATCGCGGAGGAGCGCCGCCTGCGATCGCCCCAGAGCCGGGGCAGGCGGGGCCGGCTCGCTCCCCCCGCGCTCGGCTCCACCGACGCCAGTCGCAACGCCGGCGCCGGATGCTCTTGCGCCGGATGCTCTTGGAGCCTGCGGCTTCACCGCGGCCTTCGGCTCTTGCTTGATCCGGTGACGCAACGGTCGGCCGGCTGCATCCGAGAGAGCCCGATTGAGCGCCGCGACCATTTCCGGTCGGGAAAGGAAGGCGACGGCAGTCGTCGCCTCGGCTGGAAAACTCGCTTCGAGGACGTCGTCGACCCACGCCACCCGGCCGGCCATGGCAACGAAATCGGTCGCCAACCCACCGACCGCTTCGCCGCACGCCTCCCAGGCCGCCAGCGGATCGCTCGGAAGCGTCGGTACACGGGCAGCCGGAGACGCTGAAGTCGTGGCCGTCGGCGCTTCCGCGGGCACGGACGGAGGCGGTACCTCGACGGGCCGCGGCGCCGGCAACGCCTCGACCGCGCCGGCTCGAGTCTCAGTCTCGACGGTCAGGTCGGTCGTTTTTTTTTCGCGCGACTCCGGCAGCGCCGGGGGGGGCATGGCGCTTGGCAGCGCTGGCCGGGGGCTCGGTGGCGCGGGAGACCGCGCCGCCACGGGCAGTGGCGCCGCGGCGGCCTGCAGAGCGATCCGTTCCACGGCAGAGGCGAGCTGGTCGAGATCATCGAGCCGCGCCAGCCGGACGATCGCCATTTCGGCGAGCACCGGCGCATGGCCGCTCGTCCGCATCCGCGACAGCGACTGATCGAGAATCTGAAGCATCGCGAGGACCGTCTCCGTGCCGAGCAGGCGCCCGACGGCGGCGAGGTCGATGCCGAGGCCATCCCCTTGGAGGAGCAGCGCCGGGCCACAGCCGACGCTCGCCACGAGGCAGTCACGGAGGGCCGCAAGGAGCTGCTCGAGGACACCGCCGGGATCAGCACCGCCAGCGAGGCTCTCGTCGAGGGCGGCAAGCGCCGCGGCAGGATCGCGGTTGGCAATCGCTCCGATCAGGGCGCCGATCCGCTCCTCGCGGCCGGTGCCGATGACGGCATGGACATCATCGACGCCGATCGCGCCGGCGCTCGAGCCGAGGAGTTGCTCGAGGAGCGATTGGCTGTCGCGCATGCTTCCGGCGGCGCGGCGGGCGATGAGCGCGAGGGCATCGTCGGTGACCGTCGCCCCCTCGGCGGTGACAATCTGGCCGAGGCGGCGGGCGATCGCCGGGGCGTCAACGGTGACGAAGTCAAACCGCTGGCAGCGGGAGAGGATCGTGATCGGGAGTTTTTCGGGCTCCGTGGTGCAGAGGACGAACTTCACATGCCCCGGCGGCTCCTCGAGCGTCTTGAGCAAGGCGTTGAAGGCCTCGCGCGTAAGCATGTGGACTTCGTCGATGATGTAGATCTTGAACCGGCCCCGGGCCGGGCGGACGGCGACGTTCTGCCGGAGGCTGCGGATCTCGTCGATGCCGCGATTGCTGGCGGCGTCGATCTCGACGACATCGACATCCTGCCCGGCGGCAATCGCGGCGCAGGTGTCGCACTGATTGCACGGCTCGGCCGCGGGCCCGGTCGCGCATTCGAGGGCCTTGGCAAAGATCCGCGCGGCGCTCGTCTTGCCGACACCGCGGGCGCCGGTGAAAAGATAGGCATGGCC
>CANGGC010000147.1 GCA_947453125.1 Planctomycetaceae bacterium
GAGAGGTCGCGGACCGGCCGGAGGAGGAGCTTGCGGACGTCGAGGAGATCGACGAGCTCGTCGCGCGTCCGCTCGAACCGCGGCGTGTCGATCCGGTAGATCTCCTTGTGGAGCCGGAAGCTCTCGGCGGCGGGGAGATCCCACCACAGCTGGTTGCGCTGCCCCATGACGAGCGCGAACCGGCGGCGGAAGTCGTCGGTCCGCTCCCAGGGAACGCTGCCGAGGACGGTGGCCGACCCGCGGGTCGGGGTGATGATCCCGGAGAGGAGCTTGAGGAAGGTCGTCTTCCCGGCACCGTTGGGGCCGAGCATGGCGACGAACTCCCCCTTTTCCACCCGGAGATCGACCCCCCGGAGGGCCTCGACAACCCGGCTTTTCCGGTTGAAGAGCCCCGTGATGCTCGCCATCAGCCCTTCGGGCTTGTCGAAGACCCGGTACTCCTTGGCCAGCCCCCGGACCTCGATCACGGGCTCGTCCGCCGCACTCGGGGCGTCTGTCCGGGGCTGACTGGAGTTGTGCATGGCGGGAGTATAGGGGAAAACGTCCGATTCACCCGGAGGACCCCCCCATGATCCGCGTCGGCCTCGGCCACGACACGCACCGCCTCGGGC
The DNA here is from genome assembly GCA_947453125.1 of Planctomycetaceae bacterium. GTDB lineage: Bacteria > Planctomycetota > Planctomycetia > Pirellulales > UBA1268 > QWOP01. The sequence continues at coordinate 612 of CANGGC010000147.1, forward strand.
CGGGCACGGCGCTCGTGCTCGGTGGGATCGCGATCCCGCACGACCGGATGGCCCTCGGCCACAGCGATGCCGACGTCCTCCTCCATGCCATCACCGACGCAATTCTCGGGGCGGCGGCGCTCGGCGACATCGGCGAGCTCTTCCCCGACACCGATCCGGCGAATCGGGGGCGGGATTCGGCCGGGATGCTCCGCGTCGCCGCGGACCGGTTGGCCGAAGCGGGGTGGCGGATTGTGAATCTGGATTGCGTGATCTTCGCCCAGCGCCCCAAAATCCTTCCGCACCGCGCCGCGATCCGCAGCCGCGTCGCCGCGATCCTCGGGATCGACGTCGACCGGGTGTGGCTCAAGGCGAAGACCGGCGAAAAGGTCGGGCCGATCGGCGAGGAACTCGCGATCGGCGCGGAGTGTGTGGTGTTGATCGAGCGCGACTGAACTGCCCGGCCGAACGTGGCCGGGCGAGTCGAAGACAAGGAAACGAAGGACTGTCCATGGCGACGACTGAGGCGACGAAGGCCCTGCCGAAGATCGAGGTTTACAGCACGCTCTCGCGGAAGAAGCAGGCGCTCGAGACGGTGCGACCCGGCGAAGTGGGGATGTATCTCTGTGGCCCGACGGTCTACAAGCCGAGCCACATCGGCCACATGGTCGGCCCGGTGATCTTCGACACCGTCAAGCGCTACCTCGTCTACTCCGGCTGGAAGGTGACGTGGGTCGTGAACGTCACCGACGTCGACGACAAGATCATCGTCGAGAGCGCCGCCCGCGGCACGACGATGCAGAAGCTCGCCGAGGAGATGACCCGCGACTACCTCGACAACCTCGCCGCCCTCGGCGTGACCACGATCGACCAGATGCCGAAGGCGACCGAGCACATCGGCACGATCATCACCTTCATCGAGGGGCTGATCGCCAAGGGCTGTGCCTATGCCTCCGACGGCGACGTCTACTTTGACGTCACCCGCGACGCCGATTACGGCAAGCTCACCAACCGCTCGGTCGACGCCATGCAGGGGGAGGGAGGCTCGACCGCGGAACGGAAGCGATCGTCGGCCGACTTCGCCCTCTGGAAGAAGGCCAAGGCGGGGGAGCCCTCCTGGGAGAGCCCCTGGGGGCCGGGCCGGCCCGGCTGGCACATCGAGTGCTCGGCGATGTCGCGGGCGATCCTCGGCGAGCACTTTGACATCCATGGCGGCGGCCTCGATCTCATCTTCCCCCACCACGAAAACGAGATCGCCCAGAGCGAATCGCTCCACGACAAGCCGATGGCCACCTACTGGATGCACAACGGCCTCATGCAGGCCTCCGGCGCCGCCGGCAAGGTGGGGGGCCGACCGCGCGGGAGCGAAGGGGGCGAGGATGTGGCGAGCCAGACGGCCACGAAGATCAGCAAGTCGACCGGCGCTGAGCCGTTCAAGAATCTCCTTGCCCGTCACCGTGCTGAGGCGATCCGCTTCCTCCTTCTCTCCACCCACTACCGCAGCCCGATCGCCTTCGGTGAGGAGCCGCTCGGCGAGAGCGCCCGCGCCATGGAAGCCTTCGAGCGCCTCTTCCAGCGTTTCGAACGGCTCACAGGAACATCGTTCTACGTGCTCGAGCCCCGCAACCGGCTCGCCGGCGACGCGGCGGTGGCGGCCGCCGGCCCCGACGTGACGGCCCTGCGGCAGAAGTTCCTCGAGGCCATGGACGACGACTTCAATACCGCGATCGCGATGGCGACGCTCTTCGATTTCGTCCGCGTCGCCAACAAGTTCATCGACACGCAGGGAATGGAGAAGCACTCCACCCCGGCCGATCAGGCGAGTCTGCGGTCGATGATGGAGGTGTTTCGCGAGTTGACGGGGGTGCTCGGGCTGTTTCTTGTCGAGCCCAAGGCGAAGGCGTCGGGCGCGGACGACGATCTCGTCGGCAAGCTCATGGAACTCGTCATCGAAATCCGCGCCAATGCCCGGAAGGCGAAGGATTTCGCCACCGCGGATCTCGTTCGCACGAAGCTCACCGCCGCCGGCGTCGTCCTCGAGGACCGCCCCGACGGCACCGGCTGGTCGAGGAAGTCGTGATCGCCCCTTCCGCGCAAATCCAGATCGATTCCCAAGCCGATAACCAGATCGTCGGCCTGGGTGAGATCCTCTGGGACGTCTTCCCCGATGGGGCGCGGTTCGGCGGAGCCCCGGCCAACTTCGCCTGCAGTGCCTCAGGCCTTGCCGCCGGCACCGCACGCGTGTCGATGGCCGGAGCCGTCGGCCGCGATGATCTCGGCCGCAGGGCCCTCGCCGAGTTCACGGCACGCGGCGTCGACGTGGCGGCGGTGGCGGTCCTGTCGGAGCCCACCGGCCGGGTCGATGTGACGGTCGATTTGGCAGGCCATGCCTCGTACGTCTTCGCTCCCGACTGTGCCTGGGACAACGTTCCCTGGAGCGACAGCCTCGAGCGGCTTGCCGCCGCGACGACTGCCGTCTGCTTCGGCACGCTCTCTTCTCGCGGGGCAACGGCGCTTGCCACGATTCGCCGCTTCGTCGCCGCCGTCCCCTCCCCTGCCCTACGGATCCTCGACATCAACCTCCGCCCGCCGTTCTGGTCGCCGGACATTGTCCGTGATTCGCTCCCGCTCGCGAACATCATCAAATGCAACGACGACGAACTGCCCGTGGTGGCGGAGATCCTCGGGCTCACCGGCAGCCCCGAGGCGATCCTGCGGCAACTCGTTGATCGCCACGCCCTCCGCCTGGCCGCGCTCACGCGTGGGGCGAATGGCTCGCTCCTGGTCAGCGCCGACGGCTCGTCGAGCGATCTTCCTGGCACGCCGGTCGAGGTCGTCGACACCGTCGGCGCTGGCGACGCTTTCACCGCCGCGGTGACCCTCGGGATCCTTGCCGGCTGGCCGCTCTCAAAGCTCCATGCCCACGCCGAACGTGTGGCGGCCTATGTCTGCACGCAGCGTGGCGGCACGCCGCCGATCCCCGCCGATCTCCGGATCGGGTGAGGGTGGCGTGTTGACCAGCGTACGGCCCAGCGTGAAGGTGCGCGGGCCGCGGTTCCTTGTTTGTCGGTGTCGCGGGGCGTATGATCGGTGTCAGTTCTTCGTCTGGGGGATGCAGCGAGCGGTATTCCGGATCAAAGACCCGGAGGCCCTCGGACTGTGATCCGGTGGATCGTTCGACGATCCATGGGTGCGTCGCGACGCGTGTGTCGCGATTGATGTGTGCCGGCCACTCTGGCCGGCATGTCCGGCATTCGGTGGCTGTTGCCCCTTGGCTCCCTGGCCTTCTGGCCTCCTGGGGGGCCTGCGGTGCAGCCATCACCCTGGAGGTGATCGATGGTAGCCCCCGTGCGCCCGCTTTTTGTCTCCACCTATCCCCCCGAGGCGTGCGGGCTGGCGACCTTCACCAAGGACACCGCCGATGCGGTCGATCTGGCTGCCGGGCAGGCCGTGTCGTCGGTCGCGGCGATCGAGCGGATTGCCGCCATCCCCACCAGCGATCCGCGGGTGACGCATGTCATCGATAACCGTCGCCCCGAGGCCTACGCCTTCGCCGCCGAGGTTGCCAACGACGGCCCCTGCGACGTCGTCAATCTCCAGCACGAGTTCGGGCTCTATCCAGGCGACTGGGGCTGCCGGATTCTCGACTTCGCGGCCGCCTGCACGAAGCCGATCGTCACCACCTTCCACACCCTCCTCCCGCAGCCCGACGCGGCGCCGCGGCGGATCGTCCGCGAGCTTGCGGCCCGCAGCCGGCGCGTCGTTGTCATGACGCGGATCGCGGCCCGGTTGCTCGAAGAGCACTACGGCGTCGATCCCGACTCCGTGCGGATCATTCCCCACGGTGTCCCTCCGGTGCCGTTCGGCCGCGACGAATCCCTCAAGGAATCGCTCGGGCTCGCCGGTCGCCGCCTGATCTGCACCTTCGGGCTCATCAACCGCGGCAAGGGGCTCGAGCACATGATCCGTGGCCTTCCGGCGCTCGTAGCCGCCTGCCCGGAGGTGCTTTATCTGATCGTCGGAGCGACCCACCCCCAGGTGAAGCTCCAGGAGGGGGAGGTCTACCGCGAAGGGCTCGCCGAGCTGGCTCGGTCGCTCGGCGTCGGCGACCACGTGCGATTCGTGAATCGATACCTCAGCCTCCCTGAGCTGCTCGCCCATCTCCAGGCCTGCGATGTCTTCGTCACGCCGTACCCCGGCAAGGATCAGATCGCCAGCGGCACGATGGCCTACGCCATGGCCGTGGTCGGCGCCGTCATCAGCACGCCTTACCTGTATGCCTGCGAGATGCTGGCGGAGGGGCGCGGGATCCTCGTTCCCTTTTCCGACAGCGACAGCCTCGCCCGCGCGGCGATTCTCCTTCTCACGGACGACAGGCTGCGGATGAAGACCCAGCGGAAGGCCTATCGCTACGTCCGGCCGATGTTCTGGCCGAACGTCGGCCGCAGCTACTACGACCTCTTCAGCCGAGTCACCGCGGACGATTCCCGGCCCACCCCGCGCGGCGTTCGGTCGGAGTCGTCGGCTCCCACGCTCGTCGCCGCCCTTCAGGGAGAAGCCCAATGAACGCCTCCCCCCGCCTCGTCCTCTCCCACCTCGACCGGATGACCGACTGCACCGGCTTGGTTCAGCATGCGATCTACGGGATCCCGCGCCGGGAGAGCGGCTACACCACCGACGACAACGCCCGCGCCCTCCGCCTCTGCACGCGCTTGTGGAGCCAGGCTCCGGAAGAACGGATGCTGTCGAGGGTGTCGTGTTATTTGAGCTTCCTCGAGCATGCCCGCTGTCAGGTGAAGGGCTTCCACAACTTTTTGAGTTATTCGCGTGACTGGCTCGATGCGACCGGCACGGGCGATTGCCAGGGGCAGGCCGTTTTGGCGCTGGCCGAGGTCCTCGGCAGTCGGCTCCCCGAGGGCTACCGGGCCGTTGCCTGGGAACTGATCAAGACGGTCCTGCCGACGCTCGCCGAGATCCGCAGCCTGCGGGCCCAGGCGTACGTGATCCTCGCCTGGTCGCATCTCCACAAGGCCGACATCCGCGAAGCGCGGGCCCTCGAGACGGTGGCGCATCAGGCAGCGCTGCGGCTCACCGAGGCTTTCGCCCGGTCGCACCGCCCCGATTGGCCGTGGTTTGAATCGCGGATGACCTACGCCAACGCCGTCCTCCCGCACAGCTTGTTTGCCGCCGCTGAGCTTTGGCCGGAGGGGCCTTTCCTGTCGGTTGCCGAGGCAACCTTCGGTTTCCTCGTTCTGGAGACCACCGTCGACGATTGCTTTTGGCCCGTCGGCAACCTCGATTGGTATGCCCGGGGCGAGACAAAATCCCCCTACGACCAGCAGCCGGTGGAGGCCTCGACGATGGCCGAGGCGGCGCTGGCCGCCTTCGCCGCCCGTGGAGACAGCCGGCATCTCGCCACGTTCCATCGGGCCCAGGCCTGGTTCGCGGGGCGCAACAGCCTCCGGGTGCCCCTCATCGATCCCCTCACGGGCGGCTGCTGTGACGGCCTCCAGCAGAACGGTCCCAACCGCAATCAGGGGGCCGAGTCGACCCTCGCCGCGCTCTGGACCGAGTGGCTCGGGAGCACGCTCCCGCCCGTCGCTGGCCTCGGCGTGGCAGCCGCCATCCTCCCCTTTTCTCTCCCTCGCACCCCCCTGGAATGCACCGACGCATGACTCCCATCGCCAGCAAACGGCACTACCCGGAATTGTTCCAGCGCCACGAAGGCAATCCGATCCTCACCGCCAACGACTGGCCCTATCCGGCGCACACCGTCTTCAATGCGGCGGCCTGCCAGGTAGGCGATACGACGCTCCTCCTTGTGCGCGTCGAGGACCGGCGCGGCCATTCGCATCTGTGCGTGGCTCGGAGCGCCGACGGGATTTCTGACTGGCGGATCGATCCCCAGCCGACGTTTCCCCCCGACCCGGTGAATTACGCCGAGGAGGCGTGGGGCGTCGAGGATGCCCGCGTCACCTGGGTTGCCGATCGCGGGGAGTGGATCATCTCCTACACGTCGTACTCCCCGATTGGGCCGCTGGTGTCACTCGCCTCGACGGTCGATTTCAAGACGTTCGTCCGGCTCGGGCCGGTGATGCCGCCGGAAGACAAGGACGCCGC
>CANGGC010000148.1 GCA_947453125.1 Planctomycetaceae bacterium
CGGGGCGAATCCCTTCCAGTCCGAATGCCGTCGGGCTTCGACCCACGCCTGCTGGCCATCGATGGAGGCCCGCGCGATCTCCTCCACCAGTCGCGCGGGCAGCCGGAGTTGCTTATGGAGGTCGCGGAGGAGACGGAGGACGGTGACACGCTCCTCGTTGCTCCAGTCGCCCTTGCCCCCCTCCATCGAGGCAGCAAGCCGCTCGAGGCGATCCCGCTGCGCCGGTTCGGTACGGGCCGCGTGAACCAGGGATGCGACGGCAGCCACCTGGTCGGCGCGGTACGCCCCGCCAGCCGGCGGCAACATCGTCTGCTCGTCCCAGCCGAGGAGCGATTCGACCGAGGCGAGCACCGCCGTCCTCCGCGCGTGGGCGGCCGCGGCGGCGTACTCGGGCCGGAGATCGGGGGGAGACCGGCGGGGTTCGTCTGAGGTTGGCATGGGGGGAGAGTATGCTCCCGGGGAACCACCTGACAACCGGCCCCGTGCCATTCATCCCGGCCCCCCGTGGAAGCTCCCATGCTCGATGCCCTCGTCATCGCCCCCCATCCCGACGATGCTGAACTCGGCATGGGGGGCACCATCGCGCTCATGCTCTCCCGCGGGCTGCGCGTCGGCGTCCTCGATCTCACCGATGGTGAACCGACGCCGCGAGGTACGACCGAGATCCGTGCCCGGGAGACCGCCGCCGCCACCGACGTGCTCGGGATCCCGTGGCGGGAGAATCTCGGCCTCCCCAACCGTCGCCTCCGGGCCACGCTCGCCGCCCGTGCCAGCCTCGCCGCCACGATCCGCCGCACCCGCCCGAGATGGCTGTTCTCGCCACACTGGGTGGACGCCCACCCTGACCACGTCGCCGCCACCCGCCTCGTCGATGCGGCGAGATTCTGGGCAAAACTCACGAAATGCGACCTGCCGGGTGAACCGTGGCATCCGTCGCGCGTCTACCACTACTCGTGCGTTCACCTCAAAGTGCTGCTCCGTCCGGCGTTCATCGTCGACATCAGCACAACCTGGGATCTCAAGGCCCGCAGTCTCGCGTGCTATGCCAGCCAATTCCCCCCTCCGCCTTCCTCCTCCGCGACCACGTCCCCGCCGACAGTGCTCGAAAACGTCGATGCCGCGGCACGGTGGTGGGGCGCGATGATCGGCGTGGCCCGCGGCGAGCCGTTCACCTCCCGCGAACCGATCGGGCTGCGTGGTTTCGGGGATCTTTTCTGACGCCATCCGAGGGCTACCGACGTTGGATCGGCCCCTCGGGCAAACTGCGCCGGCGAGCGCTGCGGAGGGGAGACAGGAGCGCTGCCGGGACTTGGCCGGATGGGAGCGATTCGGGGGGCGAACGACGGAATCGTGCGGCTTGCGCTGGGCCCGGGCCGATACCCTCGGTGCGGTCGCTTGCGCGTCCGCCGCCGTTCCCTCGGCCCACAGGGTCTTCACCATGTCCGCCCGAGACATCAACGTCATGGCCCTGGTCAAGGGGGGCGAACGGTACGTCTTCCTGTACGACGACGAAAGCCGTGCCGAAGCGCTCCGCACGCTCGGCCGCTTCGCTTCCGACCCGGAGCTGAGTTTCACCTGGCACGACGCCGCCGTCCTCGGCGAGAAGGTCCGCCACGCCGCACCGCGGGTCAACCGGGTGCGCTTCGTTCCCCCGGCCGACCGGACTGCCTGATCGCTCCGCGGGGCAGGGATCCCGATGCTCACACCGCCACCTGACGCCACCGCCGGATTCATGCCGGTGATCGAGCGCTTCCTCGGGGCTATGGTCGCCGAGCGGGGATGCTCCCCCTTCACCGTCAAAAGCTACCGCGAGGATCTCCTCCAACTGGCGGAGTTCCTCGCCTCGGCCGGCTGTCGCAGCCCCGGCGATGCAACGAGTACGATCCTGCGCCGATTCGCCGGCGGACTCCACGCCGCCGGCTACGCCTCGGCGACGGTGGCGCGGAAGCTGGCAAGCACCCGCAGCTTCTACGCTTTCGGCCAGCGCGAGGGATGGGTGCGGACGAATCCCGCCAAGCCGCTGCGGGGTCCGAAACGGGCAAGAAAGCTCCCCAAGTTCCTCACCGGCGAGGAAATCGGCCGCCTCCTTGCCGCCCCCCAACCGAAGGCCGCCGGCGGGCTTCGTGACCGGGCAATCCTCGAACTGATGTATTCAGCGGGGCTCCGCGTTCGCGAGCTCGTCGGCATCGACGACACCGACGTCGACCTCCGCGGCGGCACGGTGAGGGTTCGCGGCAAGGGACGCCGGGAGCGTCTGGGAATCGTCGGCCGCCATGCCCAGCGCGCGGTCGAAGCCTGGATCGCCTCCCGCCCCCGCTCCAAAGGCCCAGCCGTCGCCCGTGTTCAACCGTTGTTCACCAATCGGTTCGGAACGAGGCTCTCGGTGCGAGGCGTTGCCCGGCTTCTCGAGAAACATCTCCTCACGGCCGGGCTCGTCGGGCGGGCCAGCCCCCACACCCTGCGTCACAGTTTTGCCACCCACCTGCTCGACGCAGGAGCGGACATTCGCAGTGTCCAGGAACTCCTCGGGCACAAGAGCCTCGTCACCACGCAGATCTACACCCACGTGACGACCACACGTCTCCTCGACGCGTTCGACAAAGCCCATCCCCGCGCCCGCTAGCAGGCCGTGGCCAGCGCAGGCTTCAGACGAGGCCCCGGCGCACGGCCCAGACGGCCGCCTGAGTCCGGTCGGTGACGGCGATCTTGCGGAGGATGTTTTGGACATGCTCCTTCACCGTCTCGACGCTGATCGTCAGCGACTGGGCGATCTCCTTGTTGGAGAGTCCCAGGGCCATGTGGCGGAGGACCTGCGTTTCACGCTGCGTGAGGGGGATATCGGGATCGGGCGTGGCGACCCGGTTGGCCATCGTCGTGGCCACACGGCGCAACTCGCCAGCACGGGCCGGGAGTTGGCCGGCTGCCGCCCCAGTGATCGCGGCGATGATTTCGCTGCGTGAGGCCCCCTTGAGGATGTAGTCGTGGGCTCCAGCGGCCACCGCGCGGGCCACGTAGGTGGGATTGTCGAAGGTCGAGAGCATCACCACCCGGACGGTGGGCAGATCGGCCCGGATCTTTTCCAGGGCCGCCAAGCCATCCTTCCCCGGCATGCGGATGTCGAGGAGCACGACATCAGGCTTGAGCTTCTTGGCCAGTTTCAGTGCCTCGTCGCCGTTGGAAGCCTCGCCCAGAACCTTGACCTCGGAGCCGGCAAGCAGGCTGGCGAGACCGCGGCGAACCACTTCATGGTCATCGGCGATGAGGACTTTGACTGACATGCTCTCTGGCTCCTTCAATGGTGTGACATAGCTGCGGTGTACGTTCCATCGTAGCTGCATCCCCTCCGACCTACAACGAGCTGGGAGAATTCCCCCCGTAAGGAGGCTCATTCCCCACCCCGGAGGTCGTGGCCGAGGGAATCTCGGCCGCGTCACCCCTGGCGTCGGAGGGCCTCGGCTTCGCGCCCCAGCGCAAGCATGCCGTCGGCCCCCTGCCGGCGCAGGTCTTCGGCCACCCTCCGGCCGAGTTCCTCCGGCATCTCGGCGGCGCCAGCAATGGCCCGGGTCACGATCGTCGCGATCCCTTCGCCATTCGGTCCGAGGACGCAGGCACCGAGGTGGAGGAGATCCCCTTCGAATCGGGCCCAGGCCCCCACCGGCGCCAAGCACCCCCCCGCCAGGGCGGCCAGACAGGCACGCTCGGCGCGCACCGCCGCGTGGGATGCCGAATCGTCGATCGCACCGACCACGGCCGCCATCCGCGGATCTCCACAACGGATCTGCACGACGAGGGCTCCCTGGGCGACGGCGGGCCAGAAAGCGTCGGGACGGAGCACCTCGGTGATCCGCTGTTCCAAACCGAGACGCCCGAGGCCGGCGGCCGCGAGGATCAAGCCGTCACACGCCCCCTCGTCGAGTTGGCGGAGACGGGTGTCGACATTGCCGCGCACCGATCGGACCTCGAGGTCGGGACGGCGAGCCCTGAGTTGCATGACGCGGCGGACGCTCGAGGTCCCCACGACGGCCCCGGGCGGCAATTGGTCGATCGTCGGCGCCGTACGCCCCACGAACGCGTCGAAGGGGGACGCCCGGAGGGGAACGCAGGCCAATTCGAGGCCCGGCGTGACGGCGGTGGGGAGATCTTTGAAACTGTGGACCGCCGCATCGATCCGCCCGTCGAGGAGAGCACGCTCGAGTTCGCGGACGAACACCCCGTCCCCACCCCGGATCCCGGCGATCGGGACATCGGTGACAACGTCGCCACGAGTGGAGACGAGTTCGACCGACACCTCGTGCCCGCGGGCCCGGAACTGGTCGACCACCCACCCCGTCTGCGTCCGCGCCAGGGCACTTCCCCTCGTCCCGACGCGGATCTCCGTCCGTTCCATCGCACATCCCTCATGCTCGGCGCCTGCCTCGTGGCGCAGTGGTCGACATTTCAGGGTAACAGCCCGGTCTTCTCAATCGTCCCCGTCATGATCGGCCCGGGCAATGACGGCGACATGAACGGCGGCGGCCCCAGCCGTCGACAGCGCCCGGCGGCAGGCCGACAGCGTACCACCGGTGGTGACCACATCGTCGACGAGGAGCACCCGCATCCCGGCAACCCCGCGGTGCCGGCCGCCGAAGGCATCGCGGACGTTGGCCCGACGCTCCCCGAACGGGAGCCGGTTCTGCATGACCGTGGCCCGGGTGCGACGCAGCAACCATCGCACCGGAAGCCCCGAGAGCCTCCCCAATCGCCCGGCGATCACCTCCGCCGAGCTCGTGCCGCGCACAACCCGACGCCACCAGTGCATCGGCACCGGCACGACCACGTCCGGCGCCCAGGAGGCTATGGTGGCGGCGTGCTGGCGGTGCAGGAGCGTGGCGAGCGCTGCAGCGACGTCATCGCCGCGGGGATGCTTCGCGCGGAGCACCGCGTCACGGAGCAGACCGCCATACCCCCCCAGAACGACGATCCCGTCCCAGTCCCGACACCGTCCCCGACATGACCGGCACCGTCCCGTCTCCCCGCCCTGCCCACACCCCAGGCAACGCGGGCCGCCGGCCGTGAGTTCACCGACACACCCCCGGCAGAGCGGAAGCGGGATCTCCCGTCCCGTCACCTCCTTCGGGGTGGCCCCCTGCTCCGCCGACGGTGCCACATCCCCCTCTCTTTGGCAGAGAACGCAGCGGGGGGGGAAGAGCAGGTCGATGGCGGGGCCGGCCCAGGCCCCACGCTGCCGCTCCAGCCAAGTCCAAACCGGTGTCATCGCCGCGGAAATCCCGTGTTGAGCCAGGTTGACGCTGTTTCCAGGTCGCCCTATCCTCCGCCCCTCCGCCCGGCCCCAGGCTTCCGCTGCAGGGCCATTCCCTCGCCGTCCGCAGACGACTTCAGGCCCGGCATGCTGATCGACCGCTACATCGCCCGCGCCCAGCTCCATGCGTTCGTGATCGTGTTCGTCAGTCTGGCAGGGCTGACGTTCGTTGTCGACGCCTTCACCAACATGGAGGAGTTCGTCACGCACGCGTCCGAAGCGGGTGGGTTGTGGAAGGTGCTCGGGAAGTACTACGGCTACCGCCTGATCTCGTTCTTCGACGCCACAAGCGCCATCATTTCCCTGGCCAGCGCTATGTTCGCCCTGTCGTGGCTGGAGCGTCATAACGAACTGACCGCCCTGCTGGCTGCCGGGGTCACCCGCTGGCGGATCGCCCGCGGATCGATCGCGTTCGCCGCCATCGTGGCGATCCTCGCTGGCGCCAACCGCGAATTGGTCCTCCCCCGAATCCGGGAGGCGTTTTCCCGCAACGCCCAGGACCTCAAGGGCAACAAGGACCAGCCGTTCGAGGCCCGCTACGACCACGAGACCGAGATCCTCTTCCGGGGGCGATCGGTGCAGGCAGCCCCCCGCCGGATCGAGTCGCCGAGCCTCCTCCTCCCCCAGCCGCTGGCGGAACACGGGACGCAGATCGATGCGGCCGAGGCCCACTGGCTCCCCGCCGACGCCCGCCACCCCGCCGGCTACCTCCTCGGGGCGGTGCGTGAGCCGGCTGGCATCGACAGACTCGCTCCGATCGATACCGGCCGCCGGACGATCATCCAGACACGGGCCGGGGCCGACTGGCTGGAACCGGGCCAGTGTTTCGTGGCCAGCGACGTCTCCTTCGAGCAGTTGATCGGGTCTTCGAACTGGAGCCAGTATTCCTCCACACCCGAACTCGTGGCGTCGGTCGCCAATCCGGCCCTCGGGGTGGGGGCCGACATCCCGCTCCGCGTCCACTCCCGGTTCGTGGCGCCGTTCCTCGACATGTCGCTGGCCCTGCTGGGCATTCCGCTGGTGGTCGGCCCGAATCGCCGTGGCATTTTCGTCGCCGTCGGCCTGTGCGTTGGCATGACGGTGTTTTTCTTCCTCGTCACGCTCGGCTGCCACGCGGCAGCCTCGAGCTACGTCATCAGCCCGTCGGTCGGGGCGTGGGCGCCGCTGCTGATCCTCGCCCCGCTGGCCGCCTGGCGCGCCCAGCCGATGTGGCAGTGATCTCCGGCGGGCCGCGGCCGTGATCGGCCGGTGGTCCGGTTGGAGCGGTCGTGACGGTTCCCCGGGATCGGCAGGGTTCGAGGGTGTCGGCACGGACGCCCCCTCCCCCCCGGGCCGCATCTCTTGCCACACCCTCCCCGTTTCGCCAAACCTTTTTTCTCGACCCGGACACCGCCGTCGGCCGATCTC
>CANGGC010000149.1 GCA_947453125.1 Planctomycetaceae bacterium
ATCACGCTCGGACTGACATTCCCGGTAAGCCCCATCTCGGCGTGCCAGCGGAGCTTGCCCGTGCCGGGATCCAAGCCCCACACCTCCCCGGGGACGGCGACGACGATCTCCTCGGAGCCGTCGGGGAGCGTGACGACGCCGGGGGTACCGTAGGCAAGCTCGAGGGCCGCGGCCTCGGCCTTCCAGACTTCCTTCCCGGTCCGCTTGTCGAGCGCCCGGATCGACTGGCTCTCCTCAGAGGCGTTGCAGATCAGATGCTCGCCATGAAGGATCAGGCTGGCCCCAGATCCCCAGCGGCGATTGCTCGACTCGCTGCCGACGCCCGTCCGCCAGATCTCCTTTCCCTCCATGTCGAAGGCGACAATCCCCGCTTTGCCGAGGAACGCCCACACCATCTCGCCATCGGTGACCGGCGTGTTGCTCGCGTAGCCATGCTCGGTGAGATAGCCCGCATAGGGATCATCAGGCCCGGGCGCGGCGATGTCGCGCTGCCAGGCCACCGTTCCGTCGTTCCGATCGATCTTCACCAGATGCCTGGTCGGTCCCTGTCCCCTCGCTCCTTCCGACCAACAGGTGACGAAGATCGCGTCGCCATGGACGATCGGGCTCGACGACCCTCCCCCTGGCAGCGCCGTCTTCCAGAGGAGATTCTTGCCGTTACTCCAATTCAGCGGCACGTTCGCCCCGGCAGCCCGCCCCCCCGGCCCGCGGAACTGCGGCCAGTCCTCGCCAGTCGCTGACGTGGCGGCCACGAACAGGAGAGCGGCGGCGAGGCCTCCGACGATCTGATCACGGATGTTCATCGTGGCCCCTTTTTGAACTGCCAGCGCGACCGTCATTCGACGACACGGAGGACGTCGTTGCGTTTGTAGACACGGTTGCGGCCGCCGCGGGCCGCCCCCTCGAACTCGAGGTGGCAGTCGAGGAGGACGCCGAGGGTGGCGTCTTCGGGAATCGCGAGCGTGATCGTGACGAGGTTCCCTTCGCGACGGATCGCGGTCGCCTCGTAGGGGCCAATCTGCACCCACGACGGCGCCCCCTCGGGCATTGGCCCGGGCTGCCGACCGGCGCCGCGCGGAGAGATCCCTTCGCGCGGATCGAGTTCGATCGTCACCTGGCGCTTCCCGCCGGGGGCGACCGCGCCTGGACGGACCTCGACGATGGCGGGATCGGCGACCGTCTCACCCTCGGCGTTGTTTTCGATCGGGCCGCTTCCGGCCCGGCGCAGACCGCGGTTGTTGCTCGGTTCGACGACGCCACGGTAGCCGCCGAGGATGTAGGGAAAGCGCCCCGGCGTGGCATGGTAATGGTAGCCCCGGTTGGGGTCGGCGTGGCCGTTGCAGGCGTCGAGCGCGAGGACTGAGGAGGCGAGTTTCTCGCTCTCGTGGGCCATGACACCGTCAGCTTCGTAGGGGCCGTGGATCGGGAAACCGTCCCAGGCAAAGCCGATGATCGGCGAATGCTGCTTGCCGTCGTCCTTGAATGGGCTTTTCACGCAGGTTGGATACTTGTGGTAGTGGTAGACGCCGGTCTGCTGGGGGTGGCCGCAGCAGGCGTCGAGCCAGACCTCCGAATAGCCCTCGACCGCGTTCATCCCTCCCTGCTCGAAGGGGTTGAAGAAGACGACGCCGTTGAGCGCTGTGCCCACCGGCCCCATTGGCAAGCGAGTGGTCGATGCGGCAAGCCGCGGCTCGAGTGGCAGCCGGAAGGTGAAGTCCTGCACCGCAATCGAGTTTGGATTGCCGCTGTTGGGGAAGATCGCCGTGGGATGGTTGGGGTAGCCCTGGCTTTTGATGACGAGAAACCCGGCGGGGTGGAGCTCGTTGCCAGGCTCGTGCGAGATCCGCACCTCGTCGATTCCGTCGCCGTTGGAATCGCGACGGTGGTAGGCGAAGAGATCGACCAGTTGCGCCTCTTCGCCGACGATGTCGCGATGGAGATAGCGCGGCTCGTCGAGCTTGCTTCCGGCCTCGTCGTGGGTGCGGATGTACCACCGCCCGCCGATCGGCTCGACGCCTGCGGGGGGATCCTGGGAGCAGACGACCGCCGGAAAGAGCAGGACGAAGAGAATGGCGAGTCGAACGAGCACAGAACCGGCTCGCTTCCGACCACACCCTGCACCGGGAGCCAGGGAGCACATTCGCATGGGAAACCGCCGTGGTGCGGAGTGAACGCGAAACCTGTCGCGACCGGGCTTAAACGGCAGGGAAGCAGAAAGGTTTTCCCCACCGTCCAAGGATCTCTGGCAGGAACAGGTCAACGTGCCCGACGACGCTCCCAGCACCCCAGTACCCCGATCACCAGGCCCAAGGCGCTCCCAAAGCTCGTTGGATCGATCTCGGGCACGGTCGTGAAGCTGACCGTGAACGATCCGTCGTTGTTGGAATAGAACGTCGGGTCGCCATGAAAATCGGCGCCGTCGATGAAGCCCAGAAACAGTCGCGTTGCGGTGTCTGGAATGAAAAACAGTTGCCTGCTGCCCGATCCGGTGCCGGTCAGGCCGTCTCCGATGAAGAATGTCTGATTGAGCAACGGCGAGAGCGACGCGAAGTTCGTGCCGAGCGCTGCGGAACCGAAATCGAGTCGCGCCGGCCCTGCCCCGGAGGGTTCCGTGTCGTTCAGGAACACGCCAGCGAGAAACATGACCCGGCGGTTGGCCGACACATCCTCGAGCAACTGAAGGCCGGAAATGCCCCCGTAGGAATTGATGTCGGTGTTGAAGCCGTCGGTGTTCGCCGGGGGATACTCCACATAGCCACCGTCTGGCCCGTTGAACTGGCCGCGGTTCGGGTCGCCAACCGTGTTGTTGTAGGACACCGCCCCGGTCACGGAGTCGATCCTCAGGACTCGGTTCGCGCCGGGCGACAGGCCGAATCCAAGCGGCAGGACGCCCCCTCCCTGACCGCCCGGGTCGGGGACGGAGGACCGGCCCGCGCCGAACAGATTCGACTGTGCATCAATGACTGCCGCCGAAACCGACTCTGCCGACGCCCGGTCCACCAGCGTGATCATCGTGGCAATTCCGAGGGCTGCGATCAGCCCACCCCGACATCCGCTCCTGAACAGTTCGAAGCTCGGCATCAGACACCTCCTCAAGGGACCACTGGACGAGCCGTATTGAACACGAAGACAGCGTTCGTTGTTTCCCCGCCGGCACCGACTACTTCGCGGCGGCGGGCGCCGGCTTGCCGGTCGGAGCGACGACCGGCTTCTTCTCGACCGGCGTCTTCTCCTCCGCCGTGTCCGCGTCGGGGAGGACTTCGAGCGTGAGCGGATCACGCAGCGGCAGATGCGTCACCTCGCCGTCGAAGAAGTCGGCCATCGTCGCCCGCTTCCCCAGATCCCCCTTCGCGATCTCGTCCCAGTCGCCCACCACGAGAATCGCCAGCTTCGCCGGATCGAGGTGCTTCTTCGCCACGCGGAGCAGATCCTCCCGCGTCACCGCGCTCACCTTGTCGCGATAGCTCTGCCAGAACTGTGGATCACGCTTCGTCCACTCGTCGTTGACAAACACCCGAAGCATCGCCGGCTTGCTCTCGAACTGCCGCGGAAAGGTCTCGATCGCCGCGAGCTTCGCCGTCTCGAGCTCCTCGTACGTCACCGGCTCCGTCCGCACCCCCTCGATGAGGTCGAGGATGATCTTCGTCGCCAGGGCGACCGTCGCATTCTTGCTCTCGAAACGGGCCTGGAATTGCCCCGGATAGTCGACCTTCGGCGCCACCGCCGACGCCGCCGAATAGGCCAGCCCCTCGTTGCTCCGTACCTGCTGCATGATCCGGCTGGTGAACCCGGAGCCGCCGAGGATGTCGTTGAGGAGCAAAAGCGGGATCGCATCGGGATCGTCACGCTCGATCGATCGCATCCCCATCACCACCTTCCCCTGCGGGATGTCTTTGGGGACATGGTAGAGGCCGGGGGCAAGCACGGCCGTCGGGGCGACCGGATCGGGCACCGCAGGGCCCTTCTTCCAGCCGGCGAAGGCCTTCTCCAGCTTGGCGAGCATCTCACGCTCGTCGAAGTCGCCCGTCACCGAGACGATCATGTTGCCCGGATGGAAGATTCGCGCGTGCACCGCGCGGAGACGGTCCGTCGTCAGGGCAGCGACGCTCGCGGCCGTGGGCTCACTCGACTCGAAGTGGTCGTTGCCCCACAGCAGTCGCTTCCACTCCCGCGAGAGGATCGACGAGGCGTCGTCGTTGCGCTGTTTGAGGGCCTCCATCACCCGGGCCTTCGAGGTCTCCAGTCGCCCCGCATCAAACCCCGGCTTCCGCAACATGTCGACGAACAGCCCCAGGCTCTCGTCGAGATTGCTCGACAGACAGTTCAGCCCGGCCGTCGTGAAGGCATCGTTGCTCCCCACGCCCATCTCGGTGGCGAGGAAGTCGAGTTGCTCGTCAAACTCCGCCGGCTTCGCCGTCACCGTCCCCCCCTCACGCACCATCCTCGCGGTCGTGGCGACGAGCCCCGGAACATCAGCCGGATCGAGCGACGCTCCCCCCTTGAACGTGATCGAGATCTTGACGAGGGGAAACTCGTGGGACGGCGCCACGTAGACCACCGTGCCATCGGCAAGCGTCCGACGAAACTGCTTCGCCTCCGGAACCTGGAAATCGAGCGACTTGAACTCGATTTCCTCTGGCCGCGCCGGAAGCACCGGCGGCTCCGCGCCGCGCGCCACGAGCCCCGGGGCCACGACAGCCAGGATCCCCACGAGAGCACGAAAGCGGTGGAACGTCGTCACGGAAAACACCTGGGAAAGGAGGGATGAATCGGGGAAGGAAGCGAACCCGAGACTCGAAACTGCGTCACTCCCCCGCTTTGCGGCGGAACGTCGCTACGCTGCGGTTGGTGGGTGAGAAGTATTCGTTGGCGACCCGCCGGATGTCGGCGGCCGTGACAGCCTCGTACTTCCGCGGGCCGTCGTTGATCTCCTTCCAGTCGAGCGTCGCCTCGGCGACGGCGAGCTGGACGAGCAGCGACATGTTGCTCTCGAGGCGCCGGTAATTCCCCGCCGCCACCCGGTTCTTCACCTTGCGGAGCTCGCGCTCGGGCACTTCCCCGGCTTGGAGCTTCGCCAGCTCTTCGTACCAGGCCGCCTCGAGGGCTTCGGGGGTCGCCTCGCCGCGAGTCTCCGCCTCGAAGGCAAAGAGGCCGGCATACTTCCGCGTGTCAGACGTCGCCTGGGCGCCCGAGGCGATCGCCCGTTCCTCGACGAGTCCTTTGTAGAGCCGACCGGTGCGCTCGTTGAGGATCTCGGCGAGCATGTCGAGCGGATAACTGTCGACATGGCCGGCCGGGACAGTGTGGTAGCGGATCTCGACCGACGGCGGGAAATCCCCCTCGGCGTTCATCCGCTGCTCGGCGAGCTGATCGACCTCGAGCGTCACAACCGGCGGCGGTGCTTTCTCTCCGGCCGAGATCCGGGAGAAATAGCGGGTTATGAAGGCCTTCGCCGCGGCCGCATCGAAATCGCCGACGACCACGCCGACGAGATTGCCGGGGCGGTAATAGGTGTTCCAGTATTCCTGCGCCTGATCCTCGGTGTAGCTGTTCAAATCGCTCGGCCAGCCGATGACGGGCCAGGAATATCCGCAGGAGGCCCAGAACATGCTGTCGAACTGCTCCTGGAAGCGCCCTGTCGGCGTGCTGTCGGTGCGGAGCCGCCGCTCCTCATGGACGACGTCGCGCTCCGAGTAAAACTCGCGGAAGACGCTGTCGTGGAGCCGGTCGCTCTCCATCCAGGCCCACAGCTCGAGCTTGTTTGCAGGGACGGTGATGAAGTAGCAGGTGAGGTCGAAGCTCGTGAAGGCATTCATGCCACTGCCGCCCGCCTTCGTGTAGACCTGATCGAACTCGTCTTTGACGATCGTCGCCGTGGCGGCGCCGTCGTCACCGCGCCCCTGCTGAGCCTTGATGAGGCTGTCGAGGCGGCCGCGGAGGACGCGGAGGGCCTGGGTGTCGTTGGCGGGATCCCACGGATCGTCGATCTCGCCCTTCAGATAACGGTCGTACTGTTCCTTCCACACGAGCCGATTGAGATCCTCGCGCACCTGCCGCTGCTCGGCGCGGAACTCGGCATCGCGCTTCGCGTCACGGGTGCCGATCGTGTCGGTCCCCTTGAACATCATGTGCTCGAAGAAGTGGCTGATCCCGGTGATCCCGGGGCGCTCGTTGACGCTCCCCACCTTCGCCACCCACCCGGCACTGACGACGTTCGGCTGGTCGGAGCGCGGCACGAGGAGGAACTGCATCCCGTTGGGGAGCGTGAACTCCTCCACCGCCACCTGCTGGGCGGTGACCGGCGGGGGGGCGACAAACCATCCCGTGAGGAGAACCAGGAGGCACCCGAAGCGGGCCTGGCGCGGGGACGTCATGCGGCGATTCCGGAAGGGAATTGGGGGCTGGAGGGGGTGGCGGAGACCACCAACCGATTTATAGCAGGGTGTCCCGCGGAGCGGGAACGTCAGCCGACCCGCCCGGAGAGCCACCACTGGAGGAGCGTGAGGAAGATCTCGAAGACGATCAGCCCGACGATCGCGTATTCCACGCGGAGCGCTCGCCTGTTCTGGACCAGCTCGAGCGCCGTTTCCGCCGTCCGCGAGATCAGCGCGAGCTTGCCGTGGAGTGCGGCAAACCGCTCCCGGATCTCGAACTCGTCGCGGAGTCTGGCCCAGATCCGCTCCAATTCGGGATGGTCCCAAAGCAG
>CANGGC010000150.1 GCA_947453125.1 Planctomycetaceae bacterium
ATCCGCGCCTGCATCCTCCTCTTCTGGTACGGCGGTCCGAGCCATCTCGATACGTTCGACATGAAGCCGTCGGCTCCCGCCGACATTCGCGGCGAGTTTGCCTCGATCCCCACCGCGGTCCCCGGCGTGCAGATCTGCGAGCATCTGCCGGGGCTAGCCCGGGTGATGGACAAGATCGCGGTCGTGCGGAGCATGCACCACGAGGCGAACCTCCACGATTCGGCTTCGATCCATGCCCTCACCGGCCGGCCCCTCGAGGGCCCGGATCGGGAGCTGTTCGTACCGACGCGGCAGTTCTATCCCTCCCATGGAAGTGTCGTCTCGGCCCTCAATCCGGCGCCGGTCGGTGAGGTGGCTTTCGCATCGCTGCCGCACGTGTTCCGCAATGTCCATCCTGTCCCCTGCCAGGGGGCCGGCTTCCTCGGGGCCGCGCACGATCCGCTCCTCGTCGACGTCGATCCGGTGGCGCGGACGTATCCCGTCGATGCCCTCCTGCCGCGGCAGGGCTCCGACGCCGTCCGCCGCGCCGGCCGCCTCGGCCTCCTCTCGGCCCTCGATCACGCCACCGGCGCGGTGCCCGGGGCGAATCCCTTCGCCGCCTTCACCGATCGGGCCTGTCGCCTCCTCGAATCGGAGGCGATCCGTGACGCGCTCGATGTCTCGCGCGAGCCGGCGCGGGTTCGCGAGGCCTACGGCTTCACAGCCGACCCACTCCCCGCCGGCGAGGTCAACGGCGGCGGCGGCGAGATGGGGGTGGCACGGCAGATGCGCGGCCAGAATCTCCTCGTGGCCCGCCGGCTCGTCGAGGCGGGGGTGCCGTTCGTGAATGTCTACGACTACCGCCAACAGGGACAGAACTGGGACGCCCACGCCAAGTGCGCGAGCCAGCACAAGAACCATCTCCTCCCGATCGCCGACCGGTCGCTCGCCGCGCTCATCACCGATCTCGACGAGCGCGGCCTCCTCGAGTCGACGCTCGTTGTGGCGATGGGGGAGTTCGGACGGACGCCGAAGATCAATTCCGGTGCTGGCCGCGACCACTGGCCCCACTGCTATTCGGTGCTGTTGGCGGGCGGCGGGATCCAGGGGGGGGCGATCCACGGACAGAGCGACCGGATCGGTGCCCATCCCCTAGCCGATCCGGTCACGCCGGGGGATCTCGCCGCGACGATCTACTGGCGGTTTGGGATCGATCCGGCCCGGGAGATCCACGACCCGCTCGGCCGTCCGCATCGCATCGCCACGGGCTCTCCCGTCCGGGCGATCTTCTAAAGCGGGCAACGGGAGGATCGCGGCCCCCGGCTCGTCTCCGCCGCAGTCACCCCCGCGCCGGCGGGAGGAGAAACGGTGCCCGGTACTCGAGCCGCTCGAGATCGCGGGCCGGCCCGGCGGTGAGCACAGGCCCGCTGTTGGCAGCGAGCGCCTGGGCGCTCGTCGCCTTGCCCGCGGTCGTCTCGACCCACTCTCCGCAGCGAATCATGCCGCCGGCCGGTTCGCAGCCATTGGCCGCGAGCATCCGGCGGACGCGGTCGACAAGCTTCGCCGCGTCATCCTTCGGTTGCCGGGCAGCGATCCGGGCGACGATGTCTTCGGGCGCGAGTTCCGTGCCGAGCCGATAAGAGATGTTGCCGAGATGGCACAGCGCCGTCGACTGCACCCCTTCGCTGATCTCGGCAGCGAGGAGTCGCGGATCGTGGGCCCGGACCGCAGCGAGGAAGTTGGCGACATGCTTTTCGAAATGGTTCCCCTCTCCGGGAAGTGTCTTCACCGGCCTGCCGGCGGGGTCGAGGACGGCCACCTCCGGGCTGTGTGCCTTCCAGACGACGCTTCCCTCGGTGCCGTGGATCTGCACGCCCATCCCCAGCCCGTCGACGTCGGCGGCATCTTTGAGATTGCGGATCTCGGTGACGAGGGTCACGTCGGGGAAGAGCGTCAGGCTCGTCTGCGTGTGGGGCGTCTCGGCGGCGTCGGCGTAGCCTGCGCGGGTGCCGAAGGCGACCGTCGCCGAGCCGGGCCCCGAGAGGTCGAGCATGGTCCGGGCGGCGTCGAGGAAGTGGATTCCGTTGTTGCCCAGATCGCCGTCGCCTGTCGCCCAAAACCAGTGCCAGTCGTAGTGGAACTGCGGCCGCGAAAGCTGAGCGATCGGCGCTGGTCCGCAGAACAGGTCGTAGTTCACCCCCGCCGGTGGCTGGAAAGCGGCCGGGCCTCCGATCGGCGCCCGGTGGCTCGTGTAGAGCATCCGGGCGAGGGTCGGCTTGCCGATCCCGCCGGCGGCGAGAAAGGCGCGCGTCTCGCGAAGGCAGGGGAGAGAGCGTGCCTGCGTGCCCCCCTGGCAGACGCGCCCCGTGTTGGCGGCCGTCGCCGCCAGCCTCTGCCCCTCCTCGATCGAATGACAGACCGGCTTCTCGACATAGGCGTCCTTACCGGCCTCCATCGCGAGGATCGCGGCCAGAGCATGCCAGTGATTCGGCGTGGCGACGATGACGGCATCGAGCGAGCCGTCGTCGAGCGGCGTGCGGAGGTCGGAGGCGACGCGCGGCCGCGGGCCCTGTCGCGTGGCGATCTGTTCGGCGAGTTTCTCGGCACGGCCGCGGTCGGGATCGCAGACCCAGCTCACGTGGGCCCCATGCCGGCCGGAGAGCAGTTCCTCGGCATGGGCCGGGCCACGGATCCCACAGCCGAGGATCGCGATGGATACTCGATCGAGCGGGGAGGAGCCTGCCGTGGCGTCGTCGGAGCGGGCCGATCGCCACCATCCCCCCTGCCCCGCGAGCGCCAAAGCGGCACCGGCGGCGACGGCCCGACGCCGTGTGAACCGTGTCCCTCGCATCGATTGCCCCCTGTCGCTGCGGCGCCCGTGAGCGCCGCTGTCTCCGTCAGCCGATCAGTTCCGCGATCGGCTTGCCGTGGTCGACGACCGGTGTCGGACGGCCGTTGAGATCGTCGATCGTCACCTGCGGGGCGTCGATGCCGAGGTGGTGGTAGATCGTCGCCAGGAAGTCGCCGGCCGTGCAGCGGCGCTCGGTGACATCCTCCCCCTTGCGGTCGGTGGCCCCGATCACGCGGCCCGTCTCGATCCCGCCCCCGGCCCAGATGTTGGAATAGGCCCGCGGCCAGTGGTCGCGGCCCGGTTGCTTCGTGCCGGCCGGAGCGCTCGCTGCCCCCTCCCCCGTGCTCGGCGAATACTCGATCCGTGGCGTGCGGCCAAACTCGCCGGTGACGACGACGAGGACACGCTTGTCGAGGCCGCGGTCGTAGATGTCTTCGATGAGCGCCGTCACCGACTGGTCGTAGGCATCGGCCCGGTAGCGGAGGGCATCGAAGACATGATGGTTGACGGCGTGGTCGTCCCAATTGCCGACCCGGCCGCACAAGGGGCCTGCGAGTTGCGTGGTGACGATGTCGACCCCCGCTTCGACGAGGCGGCGGCACATGAGGAGCTGCTGGCCCCAGGCGTTGCGGCCGTAGCGGTCGCGGGTCGAGTCGTCCTCGCGCGAGAGGTCGAAGGCCTCCTTCGTGCGGGCGTTGGTGAGGAGCGTCATCGCCTGGGTCTCGAATTGATCGAGGGCCTGGAAGTCGGCCTGCTTTTCGATGGCACGCTCGAGGGAATCGAATTGGCGGCGGAGGGCGACGCGGCGGTCGAGCCG
Organism: Planctomycetaceae bacterium; assembly: GCA_947453125.1. Classification (GTDB taxonomy): domain Bacteria; phylum Planctomycetota; class Planctomycetia; order Pirellulales; family UBA1268; genus QWOP01. The sequence continues at coordinate 3,648 of CANGGC010000150.1, forward strand.
GGCGCCATCGCGGCCGCTTGCGGTGCCGATGTGGGGCACGGTGAAGCTCGGCTGATTCGGGTCGCCGGAGACGACGAACGGCTGGTAGGCGTCGCCGAGGTAGGCCGGCCCGTTGTATTCCAGCGGCGGACTGACGCCGACGTAGCGGGGGAGCGGGTTGTCGCGCGGCCCCGCCTTGGCGCGGAGGTAGTTGGCCACCGTCATCCAGTCGGGGAACTTCGGCTTCGGCTTGTCGCGGGTGTCGGGATCGCCCGAGAGCATCTGCATCGAACCGGCCGGATGGCCGCCGGCCGTCTGCTGCATCGAGCGGAGGACGGTGAACTTGTCGGCGATCCGCGCCTGTCGGGGGAGGAGCTCCGTGAACTGCACTCCGGGGATCTTCGTTTGGATCGTCTGGAACGGGCCGCGGTACTCGCTCGAGATGTCGGGCTTGGGGTCGTAGGTGTCGATGTGGGAGGCGCCGCCCGGGAGCCAGACCATGATCACGGCCGTCGGCTGCTTGCCGGCAGCCGGCGTCTCGGCCCTGGCCCGGAGGATGCCGGGGAGCGACAGCCCCCCGAGGCCGGCCATGCCGATGCGGAGCAATTCGCGGCGCCCCATCGCTGTGGCGTGCGGCATCGGCATCCGTCCGAACGGACCGGGGCAGTTGGCGTGGAACAGGCTCATGGCGTGGCCTCCTTGGCGGCGGGAGTCACCCGCACATGGATCGGCGTCGAGACAAGGATTTCGGCGATGTCGGTGGGGGCGGGGGGCGCGGCCTGACCGGCCACCACCGGGACATACTTCGTCACGGCGCTGGTGACCAGCGCGAAGGCATGATCGCCCGGGGGGATCTTCAGCTTGGCAAGATCGATGGCGAGCGCCTTCGGTGCCGCGACGTCGAGCTCGAAGCCGGGCGTCTGATCGAAGCCGGGGCCGACGACGCGCATCTGGAACGTCGCCCCTTGCACGTCGGACCGCTTCAGCAATTCCAGCGGCACTTGAAGTGTCGTCCCCTCGACAGCCTCGAGCGGCGACGCTGGAGTGACCCCTGCCCCGGTCGTGCGGAGCGTGAGGGGAGAAGGCTCGCTGCCACCGGCCGACAGGGTGGCGTCGGCGAGGAGCCGCGGGAAGGGAATCTCCGCCCAGCCATCGCGGATCGGCCAGCACTGTCCGGCGAGACGGCAGGGGCGTTCGATCGACTCGCTGTCGGCCATGCCCCGGCCGGTGATCGAGATGGTGGCCAAGTTCCGCGGGGGGGATTCGCTGGCGGTGAGGAGGATCTGCCCGCGGGTCGCCCCGGCTGGAATCCGCAGGCCGGTGGCGCTGACGCCTTCCGGGAGGCCGGTCACGCCCAGTTCGATCGGGCCGTCGAATCCATCGCGGCGGATCGCCGCCACTTCGAGGCACACCGACCCGCCGCCGCGCAGCGCCAGCGGCTTGGAGAGGGCCGCCCTGTCACCGTTGCGCAGTTCCATGTGGAGCGGCCAACAGACGAGGGCGAAGTCGGGCCGGGCCTTGCGGATCACGAGCCGGTAGATCGCCTGCGGTTCATCGCGGGTGCCGCCGAAAAGGTCGCGGATCTGGAGGCGGTGCGTGCCGCTCTCCTTGATTACGAGCCGGCCGAGGCAATCGGCCGAGCCGGCTTCGTACGGAGGGCCGTCGTAGGCGTAGTGGTTCGTCGACGGCTTAATCGGAGCGGGAATATCGGCCAGCTCCGCCACGTCCTCGAAGGCCCCGGGGGCTCCATCGGGGCCCGCCGGCAGGCGGCGCTCGACGACGACGGCGGGGTTCGTCGGTGCCCCGATCCGCTCGGAGGCGACCTCGATCCACCACACCTCCCCCGCCGTGGCCTCGAACTCAAAGCTGTCGACGTCGGCTGCCGGGAAGAATCGCCCGCCGAGATCGAGCGGCAGCGTCACCTGCTGGGCCGCTTTCGGATCGGCCCCTTCGATCTCCTCCACGGCGGGCTTCGCCGCCAGCCCCGGGGGGGGCCAGGAGAAGGCGAGGACCGGCGCGACGGCTGCCTGCCGCTCCGGGAGCGGCGCGCCGGCGGGGAGATCATGGGAGAGAAGCCGGTAGAAGCATTCGGGGCCCCCCTGAAACGAGAGATCGTGAAGCTTCACGAGATACGTGGCAGTGGCCGGGGCGGTGAAGTCGAGGAGGCCGCCGCGGCGTTCGGCGACGAGATCGGCGCCGTCGGCATCGGTAAGGATGAGGACGGGGCGGAGCTTCGACTCGATCCCCCGCGCGGCACAGTCGACGACGACGCGCTGCCCCTTTTGAAGCTCGAGGCGGTAGTAATCGGCAGCCTGCGCGGTCGCCTGGGCATTGCAGACCATGCCCGGCGCGAGCGGAAAGGCCTGAGCCGGGCTCGTGTTGGCCGCGGTGCGGAGCGCCTCGGGATGCGTCCCGATCGAGAACACCCGCGGCGACGATACGCCCAGTGCCGTCATCATCCGGGCATCGTGAAGCCCCGACGGCACGTCAGCGGCGATCGTCACCAGGAATTGATCCTTCTCCGGCTTTCCCTCGCCCGAGAGGACGGGCGTGGCGGTGATGCCGGGATGGGAGAAGAGGAGTTGCGGCGCGACCGTCTCGCCGCCAGCCTCCCAGCCGTCGAGGAGCTCGCCCGACACCTTCACTTCGACCGTCGTCGCCCCCTGCCCGCCCGGCTTCTGGGCGCCTGCCGGCACGAGGGTGAGCAAGCGCGGCAGAGGCAGGCAGACCGACTGCGCGCGGAGATCGGCAACGAAGACGGCCGCCATCGACAGGGCGAGGACCCAGATGCCAAGCGTGCGGCAAACAACCCGGCGACCCGGCTGTGGTTGAGGCATCGAGAGGCTCCTGAAACGACGGGCGACTAGTGATTGAAGAGAAACTCTTTGGCATTGAGCAGCGCCCAGAGGAGATCCTCGAGGTTTTCGCGCCGGGCCTGGGGATCGGGGAGCGGTTGCCCTTCGGGCGAGGTCCGCGGCTCGGCGATCACTCCGACGGCCTGCGCCATCTCGGCGTCGGCGGGGAGGCGCGCGAACGTGGCGAGGAACACCTCGCGGATC
>CANGGC010000151.1 GCA_947453125.1 Planctomycetaceae bacterium
CGAACCATGCCGGGGCGCTGATCGAATCGTCGGCGGGCGATGGTGTCTTGGTCGGCCTCTACGGCAATGACTACGCCGCTGATACGGTCTCCAACGCCGGTGTGATCCGCGGGGCGAACTCGGGCGTGCGGGTGGAGAACGGCAAGCTGTTGTCGCTTGTGAACACCGGGACGATCGCCTATAGCGGCTCGGGGAGTGGCCCGGCGGTTGTTGTCGGCCCGTCCGGCATTCTCGGCGACGCCTCCGGCGCTAAGGGGCCGGCGATCTCGAGCACTGGCGCCGGCGCTCTGCTCGCTGGTGGCATCATCAACTCGGGTACGATCAATCAGGGCTTCCGGATCGAAAATCAGGATGTCTCCGTCGGGGCAGGCCGTGGCTTGGGAGTGTTCGACGGCGGCACGCTCAACGTCGTCAACGGCAACCTGACGTTCACCGACGGCACGCTCCAACTCAAGGCTGACGTGTCGGTCAATGGCGGCGCCGGGCTGTTTCTCAATAGCGCGACGCTCGACCTGCTCGCCAGTCAGACGGTGACCGGCAACTTCCAGCAGTCGTCTTCCGGCACGGCGCTGATCGAGCTGCTGGGGCTGACGCCGGGGAGCTACGGCCACCTCGACGTCACGGGTACCGCTGACTTTGCCGGTGCCCTGGCTCTCAACGACTCGCAGCTTTCCGGTGGGATCGCCCCGGGCGAGACGTTTGACCTGTTCAGCTTCGCTTCCTACACCGGGGCCTTCAGCTCGCTGCTGGTCAACGGCTCGGCCCTCTCTGCGCTCGGTGGCGGGCAGTGGGCCTACGGCCTGCTGACGCTCACGGAGCTGTGGACCGGGACGACGATGAGCCTTTTGGTGACCGGTCCGTCGGCGGTGCCGGAGATCGACCCGGCCTCGGCGGGGAGCGTGGTGTCGCTCGTCGGCGGAGTGCTGGCCCTCCTCGAGCGCCGGATGCGGCGCCGCGGCCAGGCCTCTCTCCAGGCCGGCTGATCGTCGGGGTGAGTTCACCCCAGCGGCATGAGCCAAGCCAGGTGTAAGTCGATCGCGGATTATCCCGCGGTCGACTCCGGGCCGTTTGTGGGCGCCGCGTCAGCCGTCGGGATTGGCGAGGAGCTCGGCGAGCCGGGGGCGGAGGGCCGCGGGGAGGCGATCGAGGGTCGCGGCATCGATGAGGCCGACGTCGATCATGTCGCGCAGGTGGGTGCGGTCCTTGTCGCGGTAGGCCGTTAGCTTCATCCCGATCAGCCGGTCGAGATCGATCGTCCGGTAACCGTCGAGGATCTTCGCCGCCGACAGATCGGGGGATGGCACCGCATCGTTTGGCTTCACCCGTTCGCCGGCGAAGAGGATGCGGACCGCCTCCCGGGCCTTCCCGTGGGGGCCGTCGACGAAGATGTTGATCCCGAACGTAAAGGAGTGGATGAAGCCGACCGACTCGAGGGCGGCTTTGACGGCGTCGAAGTCGGCCCGGGCGACGAGGAGATCGACGTCGACCGTCGTCCGCACCGCCGCCGGGTCGATCCGGGCCACCCAGGCCGCCACGGCATGACCGCCGACGACCGCGTGGGGGATCCCCCGGGCCTCGAGTGCCGTGACCGCGCGGCGGAGTCGCTCCTTCACCATGGCGATCGCCAGCTCGATCCGGTCGAGAACGTCAAACCCGAACGCGACCACGCTCGGCTTTCCAGACAGCTCGCTGCCTGGGCTTGGATCCGACTTGATGGGCTTCGTGGGGGAAGATTCGGCCATTCCCCGAGTGTAGCCGGAGGGGGAAATGGACCAAGCGGGCTGGATTGAATAGTGTACAAAAAATTCAGTCTAGGTGGCAAGGATTGCCGCGGTCAGACGCTCGGGCGCTGGGCAGATCGCCCTGCTGGCCTGCGGCTGTTCGGGGGTTGGGGAAGGCGCCGGCGAGAGGGCGTGAGATCCACATACATCGATTCCGGTCGGGGGGGTAGAATCGGGTGAATCTTCGTTCCCGCCGTTCAATGCCCCGGAATCGCATCATGCTGTTTGCCCTTGAGCGCGGCGTTGCCCGTCATCATGCCCACCGCTCTCTTCTCGCGGTCATGATCGCTCTGGCCATCGCCTGCCTCGCGGGCTTGCCCGAGATGCCGGCAGCCGAGATTCCTGCCAAAGCGATCAGCGCCACGAAGGCCTTTCCCTTCGAGTCCCTCGACGGCAGCGCGATCGAGTTCGACGCGGCAGCCCGCTGTCATGTGATCGCCTTCCTCGGCGCCGGTTGCCCGGTCGCCCGGCAATACGCCGGCCGCCTCGAAGCGATTGCGGCCGACTATGCCGAACAGGGCGTGCGCGTGATCGGCGTCGATGCCAATCGCCAGGATTCGGCCGCGGAGTTTTTGAGTGCGGCCCGGGAGATGGGGGTGACATTCCCGCTCGTGATGGATCCTCGGCAGCGGATCGCCCGGGCGCTCGGCGCCACCCGCACCGGCGGGGTGGTGGTGATCGATCAGCTCGGAAACGTCGCCTACGCCGGCCGGGTCGATGATCAATTCGCCCCCGGCGTCGCCCGCCCCGCCGCAAACACCCACGAACTCACCGCCGCGCTCGACGATCTCCTCGCCGGGCGCCCCGTTGCCGTGCCGCGCACCGAACCGGTCGGCTGCCTGATCACATTCGATCGCGACAGCGACCTCGCCGCCGAAGCCGCCCCGACGTTCCACCGCGACATCGTCCCGCTCCTTCAGACGCATTGCCTCGAATGCCACCGGGCTGGCGAGATCGGCCCGTTCGACGTCACGACGCTCGACGAAGTGCGTGGCTGGGCCGCGATGATGCTCGAGACGATGGAGCAACAGCGGATGCCCCCCTGGCACGCCGCCCCGGATCACGGCAGCTTCAAGAACGCCCGCCAATTCCCCGTCGAGGCGACGGCGCTGTTCAAAACGTGGCTCGAAGCGGGAATGCCCGCCGGGGATCCTGATGCAGCGCCCGCCGCGCCGGCGTTCGTCGATGGCTGGCGTCTGCCGCGGGCGCCTGATGGAATCGTGCCACTCGGACGGCGGCCCTACCGGGTGCCGGCGTCGGGCACCGTCGACTACCAATACTTCGTCGCCGATCCGCACTTCACCGAGGAAACATGGATCTCGGCGGCACAGTGCGTGCCAGGGGCGCCGTCGGTCGTTCACCACGCAATCGTCTTCGTCCGTCCCGAAAACCTTTCCGAATTTCGTGGGATGAGCTTCGTTACCGCCTACGTCCCCGGCCAGCGCGCCACCTCCTTCCCCCCGGGGCATGCCCGGCGGATCCCTGCCCGGTCGAAGTTCGTCTTCCAGATGCACTACACCCCCGATGGCCGGGAGCAGGAGGATCTGACGAGCGTCGGCGTCGTGACGATGCCGCGCGAGGAGGTGACCCACGAGGTCGTGACGCTCGCCGCGATCGATCAGGACTTTGAGATCCCCCCCCATGCCGCCAATCATGAGGTCCGCGCCGAGCTGAAGGGATTTTCAAAGGGGAGCACCCTCCTCACCGTCTCCCCCCACATGCATCTCCGCGGCAAGGATTTTGAGTTGCGGGCGCGCCGGGGTGAGGCCTGGGAAACACTCCTCTCCGTGCCGCACTACGATTTCAATTGGCAACATACCTATGAGTTTGCCGAGCCGTTGCTGCTCGATGGAGTCGATGCGCTCGAGATTGTCGTCCGCTTCGACAACTCCGCTGCCAATCCCACGAACCCCGATCCCAACGAGACGGTGATGTGGGGGGAACAGACCTGGGAGGAGATGGCCCTGGCCTTCTTCGAGGTCGCCAAGCCGCTTGTGGCGCCGGAGGACGCTGCGCCGGCCGTGGCCGCGTCAGGCGTGGAGCCTGAGGACAGCGTCGCCGCGGCCCGGGCTGATTCATTCCTGGCCCGGTTCGACGCCAATCATGACGGCGTCGTCGTCCGCACCGAGGCCAGCCGAATCGTCCGCGATTATTCGTTCTCGATCCTCGATGCCGACGGCGATGGAAAAATCACCCGCGACGAGGCACTCCGCGCGATGCGGGGGCGCCGTTGACAGGCAATCCCGCGCCGTTGGGCCACGGGCCCGGCGGGACATCGGCTGCTCCCTCCCCTCCGAGGCTCACGGCCACCGCGCGGGCTTTCGCGGCCGTCATCGATCATCCCTGGCTCTGCCTCCTCTTCGCCCTCGGGCTCTCGGCGGTCGCTGCCGCCGGCTACCGCGATCCTGGATTTGCCGAAGGGGGTTGGAAGGGGACGTGGTGGCAGGCGAAGGGGGACGGAGACGCCGCCAAAGACAGGCCTGCCGCTGCCGCAGGGGGGCCGGCGCCAGCCCCGCGCGCCGAGATCTCTCGCGGGCGGCCGAGGCGTGCAGGTCGCGGCCGTGGATCGGCCCTCGGCCGCGCCGACGCGATCATGGTGGTGGAATGTCCGCAGGTGTTCACACGCGAGGGAACCGTCGCCCTCCGGCACGTCGTCGAGCGAGTGGAATCGCTCGATGCGGTGGCGGGGATCACCTGGCTCGACCGGGCGCCGCCGCTCAACATCTTCGGCCTCGACGAGCCGATCCTCCCCCGCGGCCCTGCCTCGCCGAAACGCTTCGAGGTCGCCCGTGCCAAGGCCCTCGATCATCCGCTTGTTGTCGGGCAGCTTCTCTCCCCCGACGCCCAGACGCTCCTCCTTCTGATCACCTACGACTGGGCCCTCGTCCAGGATGAGAAAGATGTCACTGACGCCCTCGTCAAAACGGCCGAGGCCGCGGCGGCCGAGCATCCTGATGTGCCTATCGCGGTGGCCCTCACCGGCCCTGTGCCGATCCGGCTGGAATGGGTGCGCAACCGCGACGCCAACGAACGGCTCTTCCAGTTCGTCGGCTACGGACTGATTCTCGCTCTCTCCGCCGTGCTCTTCCGCGGGCTCTCGGTCGTCCTCGTCACCGCTGCGGCGCCGGCGCTGGGGGTCTTCTGGACGCTCGGTCTCGTCCGCGCGATCGGCCTTCAGGACAATCCCTTCAGCCATGTCATCCTCCCGGTGCTGCTCAGCCTCGTTGGCTTCGCCGACTCGGTCCACATGATGGTCGACATCCGCCGCGGGCTTGCCGCCGGGCTGACCCCGCGCGAGGCCTGCCGGCGGGCGCTTTCAACCGTCGGCGTCGCCTGTTTCCTGACGATGATCACGACCGCGATCGGCATGGCGTCGCTGTCGCTTGCGCGCCATGAGGTGGTCCGCGATTTCGGCTGGTCGTGTGTGATCGGCGTCGCGTGCACGTGGGTGGCGGTGCTGACGGTATTGCCGCTGTGCTGTGCCACCCCTTGGAGCCGAGTTCTCGCGCGCGGCGCCGGCCGCGAGGTGATCGGCGGCCAGCTCCACCGCGTTGCCCGCGGCATCGACTTCACGCTCCGCCACGCCCGGGTCACGAGTGCCCTGACGATCGGTCTGTTTGCGGCGCTCGCCTTCGTGGCCCTGAGGCTCGAGCCGGACGACCGGAAGGCGAATATCCTCCCGCCGGGGAGCGCGGCGCAACGGGCCCTCGACCACCTCGACAAGGCGATGGGGGGGCTCGACGTCTGCTCGGCCGATGTCCAATGGAGCGACGAAAAGACCCCGGAGGAGATCGCCGATGTCCTCGGCGAGGTCGATGTCGTCCTCGCTGCCGAACCACTCCTCGGCCACCCGCTCTCCGTCTGCCGGCTCATCGACAGCCTCCCCGGCGAGGGGCCGGCGCGCGATCGGATGGATCTCCTCGATCTCCTCCCGCCGCCGCTCAAGGAGAGCCTCTACGATCCGGTGAAGCGGACGGCGCGGGTGACGTTTCGTGTTCCAGACCGTGGTACGGTCGCCTGCAAGCCGACGTTCGAACGGGTCGACGAGGGGCTGCGGCGGATCGAGGAAGCGCATCCCGGCTTCGAACTCTCGCTCTCCGGCGAGCCGATCGTGCGATGGCGCGATCTGTATCAGGTGGTGATGGATCTGGCCCGCAGCCTCGGCACCGCTGCGATCGAGATTCTCGTCGTCATGGTGGTGGCGTTCCGGTCGCTGCGGCTGGGGCTGATCGCGATCATCCCCAACATGCTCCCGCTGGCCGCCGCCGCGGGCTGGATGGTGGCGACGGGGCAGCCACTCGACATCGTCTCGGTGTGTGCCCTGACGATCTGTCTGGGGATCGCCGTCGACGACACAATCCACTTCCTCTCCCGCTACCGCTTCGAGCTCGACCAAGGCCTGGAGAAGACCGAGGCGATCCGCCAGGCGTTCGCCGAGGTGGGGACGGGGATGATCATGACGACGATCGTCCTCGTGGCCGGGTTTTCGTCGGTGTTCTTCAGCGAGAGCCGTGACCACCGGGCCTTTGCCTCGCTCGGCATGATCACGCTCGGCATCGCGCTGCTCTGCGACATCTTCTGTCTGCCGGCGCTTGTGAAGGTGTTCGACAAGCCGCCGAAGGTGCCGGGCGATCCTCCCCCTGCTTCGCTCACCGACCAGGCAGTGTGACCTCGGCGCCGGCCTCCGGCGGCAAGGTGGCTGCGGCTCCGCCTGCCTCGATCGCCAGGGGACTGGTGCCCGCGACTCGGCGTCGCACCGTCACGCTCCCGTCACGGCGGGCGGTGACGTCGATCTGGGAATCGTGGATCCGGATCGCCGTCACGGTCAGCTCCGGCCAGGTCGAAGGGAGCTGCGGGGCGATCCGGCAGCCCTCGGCCGTCGGCTCGAAGCCGAGGAAGCCG
>CANGGC010000152.1 GCA_947453125.1 Planctomycetaceae bacterium
CCCGACATTCCTGCTGATGGCTCCTTCCCCGGCAGCACCGGGAAAACACCCCCAACTCTAGCATGCTCGGGAGCCGCATCACGGCCAGAACTCGGGGACGACTGCTGGTTCCTCGCCGGGCCCACGGCGGCCGGAAAAACCTCCCTGGGAATCCGGATGGCCGAGCGCCTGGGGGCGGAGATCGTCAGCGTCGACTCGATGGCGGTCTACCGGGGGCTCGACATCGGCACTGCCAAACCGGGGCCGGCCGAACGGAACCGGGTGCCGCATCACCTCATCGATATCGTCGCCCCGTCGGAGGCCTACAACGTCGCCCGTTGGCTCGCCGATGTGACCACGGCGATCACCGGGATCCGTGCCCGGGGCCACCGGATCCTGTTCGTCGGGGGAACGCCCCTCTACCTCCGTGCCCTCCGTGACGGCCTCGCCGACGTTCCCGGGGAGGTGCCGGAGATCCGTGAACGCCTCCGCGCCGAGGTCGAAGCCGTCGGCCCTGCCGTGCTTCACCACCGTCTGGCCGCCGTCGACCCCGAAGCGGCCCGCCGCATCCATCCAAACGACGCCAAGCGGATCGTCCGCGCGCTCGAGGTGGCTGCCAGCGGGGTGCCCCTGTCAGCGGCGTTCGCCCCGGCTCCTCACCCCGTCTTCGCACGACAGATGATGGTGCTCGATCTCCCCAGGGAGCTCCTCCGTGACCGGATCGACCGGCGGGTGGAGCGGATGTTTGCCGAGGGGCTTGTCAGCGAGACGCGGCGGGCCGCGGAGGGGCCGGGGGGGATCGGGGCGACCGCCTCCCAGGCAGCGGGCTACAGCGAGGCCCTTGGCGTCCTCGCCGGCACCCTGCCGATCTCTGACGCCATCCGGCTCACTCAAGCGCGGACCCGGCAATTGGCCAAACGACAGCTGACGTGGCTGCGCAGCTTCTCCGGGGCGGTGTGGATCGCAGCGTGAGACGGCCTGCTAGCGGGAAGGGTGCTAGCACCGGATGTGGGTCGGCAGGGGGCCTGAGACCACAAAATCGTCGTGTTGCTTGCTGACCGGAAAGCCGAAGCGATACGTTCCCCGCCGCCAAGGCCGCGGACGTCCATGACGGGCCCCGTGACCCTGGCGACGGCACGAACGACGGAATTGGCCCGGTCTCCCCTTGGGGGGCGACCGGCCCGGAAGCCCGGATGGCTTCCGTCCGCCGCAGAGGCTCCTTCGATCGAAGGCATCGGCGTTAGGGATGACGCTGTACAAGCGTGGAGTGAAATGGCCCGGAAGGGTCGTTTCGAACGTCGAAAAAGTCTGTCGATTGGGGCACTGCGGTGGGCGGGAGATTCATGCGTGATATCCGGGGGTCGACGTACGACCACCCCGCGTTTGGCCGGACGAAAGCGTCGACGATCCGACGGTCTTCCGGAGACACTCCATGGCAGCCAAGCCCCTCATCGGCATCAACACCGACTACCGTGCATCCCGCAAGGAGCATGCCGCGCTCTCCTTCGTGGCCGCGGGCTATTACGACGGAATCACCGCCGCCGGTGGGATTCCCGTCATCATGCCCCCCCTCGCCGATGAGGATGACGTTGTCCGGCTCCTCGACCTCCTCGACGGGGTCGTAATGGTCGGCGGGGCTGACCTCGACCCGCGCCGCGACGGCTGGATGCCACACCCTGCCGTCCGCCCCATGGATGCCCGGCGCGAGGACTTCGACCGGATGCTCGCCAAGCACGTCTGCCGCCGGCACATGCCGATCCTTGCAATCGGCGCCGGGATGCAGCTCCTCAACATCACCGAAGGGGGCACCCTCTTCCTCCACATCCCCGAGGATCTTCCCAAGGCAATCCCCCACAAGGATCCCGGCGACAACTCCCATCGTCACGCCCTCCTCGTTGAGGCTGGAAGCGTCATGGAGCGCGTCTACGGCGACGGTGAGATCCGCGTCAACAGCATGCACCACATGGCGATCGACGATCTCGCCGCGAGCTTCAAGATTGCCGCCCGCGCTCCGGACGGCGTCATCGAGGCGATCGAGAGCCAGGTCGAAGGATGGGTGGCGATCGGCACGCAGTTCCACCCCGAGGCGGAAACCGCCTCCGCCCTCGACATGAAGATCTTCGAGGAGTTCGTGATCGGGATCACCGGTGAGGTGCCCGAAGTGAAGCTCGTCGCGTAAGCCGGAGCGATATCGCCCCAAAACTGATCATTCACCTCGAGAAACCCGTCACCGTGCGACCAGCCGGTGACGGGTTTTTTTGGTTCGTCGGAGATTTTTGTGGCACTGCGCGGCCGATTCATGGGCAGCCGACGATTCGGTAGAGTGCCGAGATGAAAACCTTTTCACCGCATGACGCCCGTATGCTGGGGCTGAGGTGGACCGTGACGGGGGGTCAAGTCGATCATGCCGCCGCGGGTGGGTAAGCACTCCCGATTCTCCCTGCACTTCCAAGCGTTGCCTTGACAAACAAGCAGAACTGTCGGACCGTGAAAGCGACGGTTGCTCTGCTCGGCCTCTCTTGGGATGCTTTTCCCTGTGAGAAGGCCGACTTAAGGCCGCAGCTACGCCGCCGCCAAAATGCGATAATCGCGAATAAATCACGCAGTCCCGTCGCTGGGATCCCTTTGCCGAGAGAATTTTCCATGGCCCGCTTTGTCCATCACATGTTGCGATTGCTCCGCACATTCACCGCAAACCCGAGTTCCCTCCTCAAGGCAGCCAAGAGTCTCCCCGACTATCTCGATGCGAGGGAGTTCGCGAGAACCTTTCCGGCCACTTCATCGGCGGACGCGGCCCCGTCCACTAACCCCCTCGTGGAATACTTCGATCAACACACGGAGGGCCGAGGGATCTGGAAATGGCGGCATTATCTTGACGTGTATCACCGCCATCTGCAGAAGTTCGTGAATAGCGATGTCGTGTTGGCAGAAATCGGGGTCTTTAGCGGCGGACGCCTCGAAATGTGGGAGCATTATCTCGGGAACAGAACCCGGATCCACGGTATTGCCCCTCGACGAATCGACGCGAAACTACACTTCTGACCGCGTCCGCATCCACATCGGCGATCAGGAAGATCGCGATTTCTGGAGACAATTCCGGAAGGAAGTCCCTATCCTTCACGTGATGATCGACGACGGCGGACATTCACCCCAACAACAGAGAGTGTCGATGGAGGAGATACTTCCTCACCTGCAACCTGGGGGCGTTTATATTTGCGAGGACATTATCGGTAATTCGAACGACTTCTCTTCGTATTTGGGTGGACTCGTCGCCAGTTTGAACTCTGGCGTCTCCACGCTCGAGTCGTTGGCATCAGGGTTCCAAAAGGCTGTCTATTCCATTCATTGCTACCCGTTCATTACGGTCGTAGAACGCACCGATCACGAGGTCGGGTCATTCCTTTCCCAAAGGCACGGTACCGAATGGCAACCGCCACTCTCAGTCAGGGATGGATACGGAAAGATCGCAGGTCGCGGAGCCTAGCAGGCCGTGGACAACGTGTTCCGCCGCCAGATGCGGCGGTCGAAACCCCTGAAAAACCGCTTCTTTTTCAGTGGTTTTCCAACGCGGAAACAGGCCATCGATGACTTTTTCCACGAACAGCTAGGTGCTCGCCAATCTCGGCCCCTCATGGACGCACCAACGATGAAGAGGTAACCTTGCCGGTCCCTGACGCAGGCGGGCTTGACCGGGTCCTTGCCCGCTTTCCGGCCAACACCAGAACCACCAGCTGAGACTTCACGGAATGGGAATCGATAATAATTCGCTCCGATTCATCCTCGATGCCAAGAACGCAGGGGCTAACTTTTCGCGGACGTTGACGATTGGCCGACAAAATTACTACCGCTTGACACCGCAACTCGTGGAGCAGTCTCTACGCCGGAGTCGCATGCCCGCGACGACGGGGGAGGTCGAGAAGTTCTTTCATGCCCAGCGAGTGTACTGCGATGGGTTGTTCACCCACCTCGGGGCGCAGAAGGTTGACTCTCTCGACTATTCTCCCTACGAGGGAGCAACGGTGATTCATGACATGAACACGCCCATCCCTGACTCCCTGCACAACTCGTGCACGGTGGTGATCGACGGCGGGTCCCTCGAGCACATCTTCAATTTCCCGGTGGCGATCGCGAACTGCATGCGGATGGTGAAACCTGGGGGCCACTTCATCGGACTGGTCCCGGCAAACAATTTCTTCGGGCACGGCTTTTATCAGTTCAGTGCTGAACTCTACTATCGTGTTTTCGCGCCGGAGAATGGCTTCGAGGTGCGCCGAATGGTGTTCGCCGAGGACGATCAGAGTGGCAGGGGATTCTTTGAGGTTGTCGATCCGGCGGAAGTGCGATCAAGGGTGACGGTTGCGACCGCCCAGCCATGCCATCTGTTCGTTTTTGCCGAGAAAAAGGTTGATTGTGTCCCGTTTGCGACTGCCCCTTACCAGAGCGACTACGCCCGAGTTTGGGAGAAGGACGTCTCCACTCAAGTGTTGACAGGTAAACCCACTGCTCTTGTGAGGCTCCGAGACGCCCTGAAAAGGACGATCAACTCAGGCCCCAAGGAATGGCTGCGGACGGCGATGTTCCCCGGTCCGCGTGCCTTCCCTGGCTGGTTTCGGCGAGTCTGAAGACGCCCCGGATGGGCCCAACTTCGTTCCTTGGCTGGTCGGAGGGACGGTCTAGCGGTGGGCGAGGGAACCTAGCGTGCTTGTTGAAGTGCCGAGTCGGAACGGTGCTCGAGCGGGCTATGCGAGAGCGATCCCACCTGAATGAGTGAATCCTTGAGGAGTTGTCCATGCCTCGGTCCCCGGCACGCGAAATGGCGGCTCCCGAAGCCCGCGATGACATCCCCTTCGTGACCTTCACCTGGTCGCGGGACGTCCATTACGCGAAGGCGCTGCTCGGAAGCATCCGCCACTTCTACCCCGACCGTCGGATCATCGTCATCGCCGAACGGGATCTTCACCGTCGCGACATCGCGCAGATCAGACGGTTTCCGAATGCCGAGGTCATCCCGGTAATGGACCTCATCCGGCGACACAAGTTTTACTTCGTCGGCCTTCTTAATAAACTCAATGTTCTGTTTCTTCCGGGCGTCCCACGCGCCATCGTCGCGGATGCTGATTCCATCCTGGTTGACACCGTCGCCGACCGGGTCGACCCCGACAAGGTATTCACTTCATTTACCTGCAGCACCGCCGATCTCGATGTCCCGGAACAGAGAAAAATCTACCACGACTGGGCGATCTCCCTCGACCACGCTTGGCAGTTTGACGAGAAGTTTCCTCGGAACATCTGCCGGTATATTCAAGGATGCCACTTCGCCGTCAACACCGAACGGTTCCCTTACGACCTCCTTCACCGCATGCTCCCCCACCTTGCGTTCCGGCACGGCGAGTCCGCCCCGCTCCGGGCCGGGGACCAGGGATTCTGGAACCTCCTCATCAACTGGAGCGGGCTCCAGCCGGACGACTGTGCGATGTTTCCTGTCACGGTCAGTTCGACGCCGTCCGAAGCGGAACGATTCAAGCCCGAGTGGAACACGCTTGACTGGATCGTGCGCCGCGAGCCGAAGGAAATCAGCTTCGTCCACTACCTGGGGGGCGGACGACGATTCCGCCGCGGTGATCACGTTTGCCCCACTCCGCTCGAATGGGGCACCGCCCTTTACTACGAGGCGATCGGCCGGCGGGCCTACGTCCCCGATGAGATCCGACGGGCGATGGCCCCGGTGATGCGCAGGCTCTCGAAGGCGATTTCCCTGAGTCCCCATTCCAGCTGAGACCCCAGCAAGACCTGAGCCCAGTCACGCCGGGAACGTCACCCTGTGGATCTCGATGTGGGGCCCGTCGGTCGCGCCATGCGGCCGGCGGGCCCTCGTCTTGGCCACCGCCAGGCCGGCGGCCCGGGCGGCCGGCGCGAAGCCAGCGGCCTTGGCGCGACAGGGATCAGCGACGAGCCCCAGGCCTGCCCGATCGAGCGAGCTTCGAATCGTGGCGGCGAGGGCCGCGGGGTGATGGGCCTCGTAGAGCACGTCGGCCGCGACGACCAGATCGAACGTGCCGAGATCGTCGGGGAGGTTTCTCCAGTCGAGCACCCGCGTCCGCAGGCCGGTGACACGATTGCGCTCGGCGTTGTAACGTACCCCCTCGAGCGCCGTCTCCTCGTAATCGGTGGCGGTGACGGCGAAGCCGGACCGGGCGGCGACGAGCGCCGGCAATCCCAGGCCACAGCCGAGTTCGAGGAGCGTCTTCCCCGCCCCATCCATGGCGGCCAGATCCTCGGCGAGGACAATCGCCGATTCCCACACATCGGCCCAGTAGGGGATCCGCTCGTCGGCCTCGAAGGCGGCTAGGTCGATGAGCGACTCCATGTCGGGCGGACGCCAGATCGACACCGGGCGGCCGCCGATGTCGATCCGCCGCTCCACCGGCTCTAATCGCTCGAATCCCATCGCCCGTCCTTTCGCTGACGCCTGCCTCCGGCCGCACATCCGGCATGTCGGCACCCGGAGAGGGGGCCGCGACGGCAAAACCTACCACGCCGCTTGGACGGGCGCCCCGATGGAGCGCATGATTCCTCCGACACCTAGGCGTTCCCTCCATGATCACCGACTACGACCTCCATCTCCTCGGCGAGGGGCGCCACTGGCAGAGCTACCAAAAGCTCGGC
>CANGGC010000153.1 GCA_947453125.1 Planctomycetaceae bacterium
ACAACGCGGCACCGCTGGTGATCCTCGCCGCCTCCCTGGCGATCTTTGCGGCGATCCCTTTCGGGAGCGTGCTCCCGCCGCTGGGCATCCCCGGCCTCCCCGATCCGGTGCCGTTCCTCGTGGCACCGGGCCTCGACGTCGGCGTGCTGTGGGTGTTCGCGCTCTCGAGCATCGCTGTCTACGGCGTCCTCCTCGGCGGGTGGGCAAGCAACAACAAGTACGGCTTCCTCGGCGGCCTGCGGTCGAGTGCCCAGTTGGTCGCCTATGAGATCCCCCTCGGCCTCGGTCTGCTCGGCGTTGTCCTCGCCGCAGGGAGCCTGCGGCTCGACACGATCATGAACGCCCAGGCGGAGTCGGGCGTGTGGTATGCGTTCGCCCAGCCACTCGGCTTCATCGTCTTCATGGTGGCGAGCTTCGCCGAGGCGGCGCGGCTGCCATTCGATCTCCCCGAGGCGGAGCAGGAACTCGTCGGCGGCTACCACACGGAATATTCGGGGATCAAGCTCCTCCTGTTCCTCGTCGCCGAGTTCCTCCACATGATCACGGCCGCGTTCCTGATCGTGATTCTGTTCCTCGGCGGCTGGCATCTGTGGGGCGTGACGGGATCGTCGCAGGAGATCGGCTGGATCCAGGCCCTCCTCCGATTCGGCATCCTCTCGGGCAAGATCCTCGGGGTGATCGTGTTCTTCATGCTCGTCCGCTGGAGCTGGCCGCGGTTCCGCTTCGACCAGCTCATGAACCTCGCCTGGAAGGTGATGCTGCCGCTGGGCCTGGTGAACCTCGTTACGGTAGCGACGGTGGAGGAGTTTCGCCCGCAACTCGTCGCCGCCCTCGGCCCCGGATTCGCGGGTGCCGTGGCGATCGCGCTGCCCTGGATCGCCTGCCTCGCCGGCTGGCTCGTGGCCGGCGTCTGCACCCCCTCGGGCACCGACAACACCCCGATCCTGACGCACGATCCCCTCGACATCGAGCGCGAGCTCGCCGAGCACGAGCGCCTCGAACGAGCGCCCCACGACGTTTCCCCGACCGAACTGGCAGGCAGCCGATGAAACCGACCGACCCCGCCATCACCTGGCTCGAAGAGAAGCCGCTCGGACTCACCGAGCGCCTCTACCTCCCCCTTTTCCTCCAGGGGCTCTCGACCACCGCGCGCCACATGGTGAGCCGCAAGGTGACCGTGAATTACCCCGAGGTTCGCCCCACCGTCGGCAACCCGCTCATCTACCGCGGCGTCCACCGTCTCAACCGTGACGACGCCGGCCGTGTGAAGTGCGTCGCGTGCTTCCTTTGCGCCACCGCCTGCCCGGCGCACTGCATCGACATCGTCGCCACCGAGAGCCCGTGGCCCGACCGGGAGAAGTATCCGGAGAGCTTCTCGATCGACGAGCTCCGCTGCATCTTCTGCGGGATGTGCGAGGAAGCCTGCCCCGTCGACGCGATCGAGCTCACCTGCCTCCTCGACCTGACGGGAAAAAGCCGCGAGGAGATGATCTTTGACAAAGAGAAGTTGCTCAGTGTCTACGACATGACGAAGGACGCCGAGCCGATGAAGTCGAAAACGCTCGCCGCTGGAGGGATGGCCACGTTCGGCACCGCTCCGGGCAGCCCGGCCACCGCGGCGGGGGGCCACCACTGATGGATCCCGTCTCTACGGCCACTGCCGCCCCGTCGGGCCTGCTCCTCGCGGGGAGTGTCGCCGCGATCGCTGCAAGCTTGTGGCTCCTCCTTCCCAAGGCTTCCGACACCGTCGCCTCGCGGCGGCTCGGATTCCTCCTCGGCGCGGTGGCGCTGGTTGGCTTCGCCGCCACGGGTCGCTCGCTGGGGTGCGTCGGCGAGGATGCCGTGTTCCTCACCGTGGCCGGCATCGCCGTCATCTCCGGCCTGGCGACGATCGTCACCCGTTCGCCGGTCTACTCGGCGATCTGGTTTGCGATGACGCTGGCGGGGGTGTCGGGCGTGCTCCTGGTCCTCGGGGCACAGTTCCTCGGCGTGGCGACGATCGTCGTCTACGCCGGCGCGATTCTTGTGATGTTCCTGTTCGTTCTCATGCTCGCCCAGCCGTCGGGAATGGCCCCGTACGACCGGGTATCGAACGAGCCGATGCTGGCGGCGGCTGCCGGCGCTGTGCTCCTCGGCCTGCTCACGCTGTCGATCGGCCGCCTCTCCGCCGCCGAACCACCGGCCTGCTGCCGGATGCCGTCGCGGGCCCAGGCCGTGGCTGCTGCCGCCGTGCCGGCGGACGGAGCCGCAGCGAAGGATGACGAAAGCACGACGCTGATCGCCCCGGCAACGGCCGGAGGGGATACGGGCGACGCCAACGAAGTCGCCCACCTCGGCGCCGAGTTGTTCGGGCGGCATCTGTTCGCCGTCGAGGTCGCCGGCGTGCTCCTGCTGGTGTCCCTCGTCGGCGCGATCGCCGTCGTGTCGCGCGGCGAGGCGACCGAAACCGACCACCGGAGGGAGGGCCGATGATCCCCGCCACGATGCTCACCAACGCCCTCCTCGTGGGGGCCGTTCTGTTCTGTCTCGGACTGGTGGGGATCCTTACCCGCCGCAACCTGATCGTCATGTTCCTCTCCGCGGAACTGATGCTCCAGGGGGTGTCGGTGACGCTCGTTGCCTGGAGCCGCTACCACGGCGACTGGGGTGGGCAGGTCCTCGTCGTCTTCGTGCTCACCGTCGCCGCCTGCGAAGCCGCGGTGGCGCTGGTGTTCGTGCTCCAAGCGTTCGCCCGCACCGGTCGTCTCGACGCTTCCGCTTGGCAGGCGCTCCGGGAGGAGAACCTCCCCAGGGTGATCGACCATGAACTCCCCGCCGACGATCGCGTGGTACCGACGTGGCCCCACCTCTCTCCCGCCGGTGTCCTTCCCGAAGGGGACGATTCCCGATCCCTCGAGCGCGATCACGTCTGAACGTCGCGCCGGCAATTCCCCTGCCGGCCCCCCGGCATCGACGCCCGACCCCCACACGCCCCCGAACCGACTCCCATGCCGTCTTCAGCCGCCAACCTCCTGGTGCTCGTTCCCCTGCTGCCGCTGGTGGGGGCCATCTGCACCGTTCTCCTCGGCCGCCGGCTTGGGCCCCGGGCGCACCTCCCGGCCGTTGCGGGGATCGGCGCCGCCGCGGTCGTCGCTTCGCTCCTCCTTCTCGGCACCGTCAACCAGGTCGGATGCGGTCACCGCGAACCGGGGCGTCCGGTCGAATCGATGGATGCAGTCTTGACGCTCTGGCAATGGGCCTCGGTCAGCGACGCGCGATCGGGCGATCTTCCTGCGGCGGAGGCTGGCATTCCGGTCGCATCGGGAGTGGTCGACAACGGCGGTGCCTTCTCCATCCCGATCGAACTCCGTCTCGATCCGCTCACTGCCACGCTCCTGATGGTGATCACGGGCGTGGGGCTGCTCGTCGCCATTTATTCGATCGGCTACATGCACGACGATCCTGGCTATCCCCGGTTCTTCGCACTGGTGGCGATGTTCGTGTTCTCGATGTCAATGCTCGTCGCTGCGAGCAACTTCCTCCTCGTCTATGTCTTCTGGGAGGCAGTTGGGGCGTGCAGTTATCTCCTCATCGGCTTTTGGTACACGAAGCCCGAGGCCGCACGGGCGGCAAAGAAGGCGTTTCTCGTCAACCGGGTTGGTGACTTCGGTCTGGCGATCGCCGTGTTTCTTCTCTGGATGACCTACGGCACGCTCAACTTCCACGACACCCGCCTGGCCGACGGCACGTTCGTCGAGGGGATCCTCGGCCAGACCCGAATCGCCGACGAGTCCGGCTATGTCGGCGGCGCCGTCGGCACGGCAATCTGCCTCCTGATGCTCCTGGCGGCCTGCGGCAAGAGCGCCCAGATGCCGCTCCACGTCTGGTTGCCCGACGCGATGGAGGGGCCGACCCCGGCCAGCGCCCTGATCCACGCCGCGACGATGGTCACGGCCGGCATCTACCTCATTACCCGCTCGGCGCCGCTGTTCGTCGGTTGTCCCGGGGCGCTCACGATGGTGTCGATCGTCGGGGCGACGACGGCGCTCGTCGCAGCGCTCATCGCTACGGTGCAGAACGATCTCAAGCGGGTACTCGCCTATTCCACGATCAGCCAACTCGGCTACATGTTCGTCGCCCTCGGCACCGGCACGATGCTCGGGTTTACCGCGGCGATCTTTCACCTGGTCACGCATGCCTTCTTCAAGGCGCTCCTCTTCCTCGGTGCCGGTTCGGTGATGCATGCCATGGGGGGCGTGATCGACATGCGTCGCTTCGGCGGCCTGCGGCACGTGATGCCGATCACCGCGGTGACATTCCTCATTGGCGCCTGTGCCCTCGCTGGCGTCCCCCCCTTCGCCGGCTTCTTCAGCAAGGACGAGGTCCTCGCGTCGCTCCATGCCAAGGCGCATCCCGATGCCCATGGGTCGGACCACGTCGAAGCGGGCTCGGCCGGGGAGCGACCGGCGGATTCCTTCAGCCAGTTGGGCGTTGCGGCCCCCCGCCCCAGCCCCTTCCGCCCGGCCTCGATGACCACCCGTTCGGCGCGGTGGGGTGCCACCGGCGAGCATGGATCAACGACCGAGAAAGTGGGGCTCGACGCCCTCGACCATCCGTCGACCTGGCGGTTGCTGTTCTGGATGTCGCTGCTCACCGCCGGACTGACGGCGTTCTATACGTTCCGCGCGGTGTTCATGACCTTCACCGGCCCGGTCCGCGTGCCGAAGGAAGCGGGGCACCATGCCCATGAATCGCCCCCCGCGATGACGACGCCGCTGCTGGTGCTGGCGGTTCTGTCGGCGTTCTCAGGTGTCGTGCTCTTCTTCACCAATGCCCTGTCGAACTTCCTCGCCGCCACCCCGTCGCTGAACGCCCCGGCCGTGTTGGCGACGGCCGTTACGCATGCCTTCCACCCGGATATCGCCATCCAGGGAACCCTCGCCGCAGCCATCGGCATCGCTGTGGCTGCCATCGGCCACCTCGGCCGGCGCAGCGACTCGCCGCAGCTGGAACGCTACCTCGGCCCGTTGGGAACGCTGTTCGCCAACAAGTTCTACTTCGATCAGATCTATGCCGCGCTCATCGTCAAGCCTCTCGAGGCGCTGGCGATGGTCACGGCTTTCTTCGACCGCGCGATCGTCGACGGCACGGTCGACGCGATCGGCCAGGTGCCGCTCGCCTGGGGCTCGGCGATCCGCCGGATGCAGTCGGGCCTCGTCCAGCGCTATGCCCTGGCGGGGGTCGTCGGAGTGCTGGCGATCGTCCTCGCCCTCGCCTGGCAACTCCGCCCCTGACCAGGCCCGGTCGCCCCTCTTTCCCTGAAACCATCGGCCCCACCGCGACATCCCCAGCCATGAATCCCTTCTCCCCGGCCAACCACCTCCTGCTGGTCATCCTCACGCCGCTCGTCGGTGCCCTGGCTGCCTGGCTGCTCGGGTCGCGCGGCGTCTCGGCGGTGCGTCAGAGCGCCGCGGTCACGACGCTGATCACGCTCGCCGGCGCCGTCCTCCTCATCCTCAGGGCACTTCCAGAGGTGTCGGCCGGCCACGCGTTCGCCGTCAGCGAGGGGCCGTGGCTCGTCGATGGACCGTTCGACATCCGCTTCTCGCTCGGCCTCGACGGACTGTCGATCTGGCTGTTCGGCCTCTCGGCCCTCCTCTCGGTGACCGCCGTGATGGTCAGCTGGGAAGCGATCAAAGAAAAGCCGGTCGGCTTCTACATTCTCCTGCTCGTCCTCGAGTCGGCGATGCTCGGCGTTTTTGCTGCCCGGGACGTGATCCTGTTCTATGTGTTCTTCGAGTTCACCCTCGTGCCGCTCTTTTTCCTCATCGGCATCTGGGGGCACGACGACCGCCGTCGGGCCGCGGTGAAGTTCTTCATCTACACCCTCGCCGGGAGCGTGCTTGCGTTCCTGGGCCTGCTCACGATCGTCCTCTGGAACGCGTCGCACACCCGCACACTCTCCTTCGACATCGCCACGCTCACCGCCGGCCTGGCGGCCCATCCGCTCCCGATGGATGCCCAGGGGGGATGGCTGCAGTGGTGGGTGTTCCTGGCCCTGTTTGCCGGCTTTGCCGTCAAGGTGCCGATCGTTCCCTTCCACACCTGGCTCCCGCTGGCGCACGTCGAGGCACCGACGGGGGGAAGCGTTGATCTCGCCGGTGTCCTCCTCAAGATCGGCATCTACGGCTTCCTCCGCTTCTCCCTGCCGATGCTCCCCGAGGCAACCGCCGCGGCCGCCCCGTGGATCCTCGGCCTCGGCGTTGTGGGAATCCTCTACGGAGCGCTCGTGGCCCTCGCTCAGACCGATCTCAAGCGCCTCATCGCTTATTCCTCGGTGAGTCACATGGGCTACTGCGTGATGGGCATCGCGGCCCTCGAGCCGGTGGCCGTCGAAGGAGCGACCCTCCAGTTGATCAACCCCGGCCTTTCGGCTGCGGGGCTGTTTGCGTTGGTCGGGATGATCTACGAGCGCTACCACACCCGGTCGATCGCGAATCTCGGGGGGATTGCGGCGCGGGCCCCGTGGCTCGCGTTCATGTTCCTGCTCTTCACCTTCTCGAGCATCGGGCTGCCGGGCCTCAACGGATTCGTCGGGGAATTCATGGTGCTCCT
>CANGGC010000154.1 GCA_947453125.1 Planctomycetaceae bacterium
CGGACGCGGTCGAGCGATGCCACTCCGCCAACTTCGGCGATGGCGGCATCGGCCGCCTCGAGAAGCATGAATTGGAGCGGATTGGCTGCGGCGATCTGCTTCGGCGGCACCTTGTGCCGACGCCAGTCGTAGACAAACCCCTCGACGAAGCCCCCCACGCCGGCGACGGTGTGCCAGCTCCGGGGAGCCGTCGGATCAAGGGCCCGGGCGACATCAAAGCGCGACGCCGGCACCGGGCCGATCGCCGTCTCCCCTCGGAGGACGAGGGACCGGAAGGCGTCGACCGACAGGGCCCCGGGGAGCACGCTGCCGATGCCGACGATCGCCACCGCTTCATCGTCAGCCGTGCCTTTCGGCGCCGCCGGCGGCAATGCGGCAGCCGGTCGGCCGGGGAGATGCTCGGCGAGGGCCAGATGGACGTTGAGACCCCCGATCCCGAAGGCGTTCACCGCAGCCCGGCGGGCTTCGCCATCGGCCCGCTTCGGCCACGGGATCGACTGGCTGGGAACGACGAACGGGCCCCGCTCCCAGTCGAAGTCCTCGTTGTATTCGCTGCAGGTCGAGCCGGGGGGGATGAGGCCATGCTCCATGGCAAGCACGACCTTGACCAGGCTCGCCATGCCGGCCGTTTCGAGCGTGTGGCCGATGTTCGCCTTCACGCTGCCGATCGGGATCTTTCTCCCGGCCGGGACGTTGGCCGAGACGAGCGCCGACAGCGCGCCGAGTTCAGTTGCATCGCCGACCTGGGTGCTCGTGGCGTGGGCTTCGATGTAGTCGAGGCGGCCGATCTCGCTCTTGTCGGGGTAGGCCCGCTCGACGGCGAGCTTCTGCCCCTCCTGTCGCGGCGCCCACAGGCTCTTTCCCTTGCCGTCACTGGCCACGCCGATGCCACGGATGACCGCCCGGATCCGATCTCCGTCGGCAATCGCCTTGGAGAGTTTCTTGACAACCAACGCCACGTATCCCTCGGCGGTCACCAGACCGTCAGCATCGCGGCCGAAGGGGCAGGAACCGGAGTTGCTGACCGACTGCGCCGCCGAGAAGAGGACAAGGCTGTCCGACTTGCAGTACGAGGCGCCACCGACGATCGCCTGATCAATTCCCCCCTGCTGGAGCGCCCGGGCAGCGATGGCGAGGGCCTGGAGCGAGGAGGCACAGGCGGCGTCGACGACGAGGTAGGGGCCGTCGAGCTGGAGGGCTTCGCGGACGATCTTGGCGGCGCCGAGCGCACCGAGGTCGAGTTTCTCCCCTGGACGGCGGCCGGGATGGTCACGGCGGACCGCAGCGGTGACCTCTGCCGCGACCGATTCCGCCCCGGCACCGAGGAGTTCACGGGCGGCCTCGACGTCGCCGAGCCAGGCGGTCGTGCCGTCGATCCCCGTGGAATAGACGTAGTCGCCGATCCGGGTGCTCCCGCCGGTGTGGCCGACGTAGACACCGGTGCGGGGCCCGCGGGGCATGGCGAAGGGATCGAGTCCGGCATCCCGGCAGGCCAGCGACGCCACCTCGAGGAAGATGTGATGGGCGACGTCGTAGCGATCGAGCATGTCCGCGCGGATCGGACAGACGGCCGGATCGGCCGGACGCTCACTGACGATCGCCCCCAGATCGGAATAGCTCTTGCCGACCTTGCTCTTCACGGGATCGAAGTAGAGGTCGCGCGGGAGGCGGGAGTCGGGCAGACGGCCCCAGGCGGTGCTGCCGTGCACCACGAGGTCCCAGAAGGCTTCCAGGCCATCGGCCCCCGGAAGCCTGCATGCCATGCCGACAATCGCCAGTGAATCGTGCAAAGCTCGGTCCTCGTCCTGGAGGGGCATCATCAACGGCCCGGCGGCACCCACAGAGGGGGGACGCGGCGCGTGGTGCGTTCGGGGTGAAGGTCAGAAGGGGTCGATCAGGTCCGTGCGCGGATCGGGATGTTCGTCGGCCAACAACCCGTCCGTGGGATCAACACCGCCCCCGCCCGGGATCCCCGATTGCTCGGGCATCCAGCCGACCGGACAGGCGGAATACCGCCCATCACCGGCCACGGAGGCACATCCTTTCACCAGCATTTGGCACCGCGGAAAACCAGCGACCACGGTCTCCCTCGCCGGTCGGCAGCCCCCTGTCGGGGGGCGGGCGAGGGCAGGAAAGGGCCGAAGTCCCGGAATGAACGCGTGAAAACCAGTATGGATTGAGGGCTTTGACTGTCAAGAAAACCCGTCAAACCGTTCCCGGCCCCGGCGCTTTTGGGCCCATTTCCGCCGCTCGCAGGCTGTGGATAGAGTGGTTTCATGTCCACGCTCCGCTCGCTCACGCCGTTCGAGCAACTCCTGCTGCGGGATCAGCGACCGGGGTTTGCGATGTGTTTTTTCATCCTCTGCACGGTCGAAGGGCCGCTCGACCTGCATCGCCTCCGGGGAGCATTGGAGAGGGCGGCCGGACGCCATCCGCTCCTCTGCAGTCGCGTCCGCGACGCCTGGTGGCGCCCGTCCTGGCAGGCCCCCGACGTTCTCCCGATCTTGGAGGCCTTCCCGCTGGGCTCCCCACCGCCCGGAGTGCGCCATGGCCCGTGGCGTTCGATCGACATCCGTCGCACCAGCGGCGTTCGGATGGTGGCGATCGAACGGGCGAGTGATGCCTGGGACGTGGTACTCATGATCCAGCATGCCGCCTGCGACGGTCTGTCGGGACTCGAGTTTTTCGGGGACGTCTGGTCGGAGTATCACGGGAGTGAGCCGGCTCCGTTCCGAACCCCGGCGCGGGATGTGAGGCGACGGTCAGACTCGACCGCAGCCGTCGCTGAACCCTCCGCGGCCTCCCCCTCCACTCCGCCACCGCAAAAAGCCCCGACCGACGCCGGACCGACGACCAGCGATCTCGGCGGGGAGACGGCCCGGTTCGCCGGATTCCTGCCGGCGATGCTGGCCCGCGGCCCGGCGCTTCCCCCTTCCCTCTCACGATCCTCCGCGCCCCCCGGCGCCGGTCCGTCGCTGCCGTTCGTCACCGTCAGCTTCACGGCGGAAGAGACCACCTCGATCAAGCAACGCGCAGCGGCCAACGGGGCCTCCCTCAACGACGTCGCCGTCGCGGCCGTGATGCGCGCCGTGGCGGCCTGGAACGAGGATGCCGGACACCCGGCCCGACAGATCCGGATCACGATGCCCGCGAGCCTCAAGTCGCCGGGGACGAGGGCTCCGGCCTGCAACGACATGGGCTATGCCTTCCTCGACCGGACGGCGGAACAGTGCCGGGCTCCCGTCGATCTCATCCGGTCCCTAGCGATCGCCAGTCGCTGGATCCAGGAGCACCGTGCCGCGGGCACGTTCCTCGACACCCTGGCAATCATCGACCGCTTTCCCCCGGCGCTCTGGCTCCTGACGCGGCTCCCTGTCCCGCTCTCCACGGCCGTCGTCAGCTTCGTCGGCAATGTGGGGCCGAGGCTGCGGGCCAACGTGCCGCGTGACGGTGGCTGCGATCTTCCCGGAGGCCTGCGGATTAGCGCCGTGAAGGGGGCTCCTCCAATCCGGCCGGGCACCAGGCTCGGCGTCGGACTGGTGATCTACGATGGCCGCCTTCACGTGACGGCGTTGGGCGACACCGGCGCGCTCGGGGAAGCGGCACCTCCACTGCTCACCGCGGCGATCCGCACAGCGATCCTCGAATGCGCCGCCTCCCTGCCGACGTCCCCTCCGCCGCCGGCCACCATCACCTCCGGCACCCCCGTCTGACGGGCCGTCGGGGAGAAAGACGGTCGGATTTTTGCCAGCGCGGCGGCCAACTGTCCCGCAGGACAGTGGTTTGCGAGGGGGCATTGCGACAGCCTCCGTGAAACTCCTACATTCTCTGGCTTACCACCATGCGAAGGGCCGCACGGGGGTTCCTCCAGTCGCAACACCGACCAGCCATGATCGACATTCCCGCGGTGGATCGCCACCACCTGCTCGTCACTGGCGCCACGGGGCTCCTCGGCTCATACCTCGTCCGCGATCTCCTCCTCGATGGTCAACCCTTGGCCGTCGTGGTCCGGCGGAGCCGGCGGGAATCGCCCGAGGCCCGCGTCGAACGAATCGTGGCCGATTGGGAGTTCGAGCTCGGCAAACGACTCCCCCGCCCACGGGTGCTCTCCGGCGATCTGACGATGCCACGCTGCGGGCTCTCCGATGCCGATCTCGGATGGGTCTCCCGGCACTGCTCGAGTCTCCTCCACAACGCCGCGAGCCTGAGCTTCCGGGGAAGCGACCGCGCGGCCGAACCGTGGCTCTCGAACGTCACCGGCACCGCGAACATGCTCGACGTCGTCCGCGCCGCGGACATCGAACACCTCCACCACGTCTCCACGGCCTATGTCTGCGGCCTGCGCACCGGCACCATCGCGGAGGACGACCTCGACGTCGGCCAGGATTTCGGCAACGACTACGAGCGCAGCAAGGTCGAGGCGGAGACGATTGTCCGGGCTGCCGCAGGCCCGGCGAGCGTGACGGTCTACCGCCCCTCGATCATCGTCGGGGATTCAAACACCGGGTTCACCTCGACCTACCACGGGCTGTTTGCCGTCCTGCGACTCGGGCACACGCTCCTCACGAAGGTCGCCCTCGGCTCGACGAGTGGTCCGGCCGTCCTCCGGCTCCTCGGGGTCGCACCGTCAAACACGAAGAACTTCGTGCCGGTCGACTGGGTGTCGGCGGTCATCGCGCACTGCGTCCAGAAGCCCGAGGCCCGCGGCCGGACGTTCCACGTCACCCATCCAGAACCGGTCTCGAACGTCGCCATCGGCAAGGTCGTTCAGGAAGCGGTCGAGCGCTATTCGAACGCCGCCTCACCGGATGATCCGGAGCTGTGCAACGAGCAGTGGTTTGCCGACAATCTCGCGGCCCAACTCGACGTCTACCGCTCTTACTTCCGCAACGACCCCACCTTCGACCGGGCCAACATCGAGGCGATCGCGGGCCACATCCCCTGCCCGTCACTCGATCATCCCCGGCTGATGCGGATGGCGAAGTTCGCCATCGATCAGGATTTCGGTCGGATACCACGGCCTGCCCACCGCACTGCCGATGTCGTGGCGGGGAATGTCGGGTCGCCGGTCGGCTGAGGCCCGGCGAGACGGTCCGCCTGTAGGCATCGTGCCGGGAACACCCCAGGTGCCGACGGCAACGGCTTCAGGGCGGCGAGTGGATCCGGCCGGCCGCATGGTCGATCAACTCCGCAGGCAGCCGTGCGCTGCTCCCCGACGGGGAGCGCGGCGGGCCATCAGGAGCGGCCCACCGCCGCGGCAGAAGGAGCGACGAAGGCAATGGCGAAGAACACGTGGCGGATCGTAACCAGGGGTGCCGACGGTGAACTGCTGATCCGTGACTTCGATTCCCCGGAGCCGCTCCTCAAGACCCACATCCAGGTGGGAATCGACGACTGCAGCACCGACCTCGAACTCCGCGGCGCACCAGTCTTCCGTTCGCTCGTCGGGCCGATGCCCGAGGGGAGCGACGTGATCCGCTACGAAACGCCCGAGGTGTTTGAGTGCCTCACGAAGGAGTGGGCGCTCCCCAAGGCCCCGCGCCGGCGGATCCGCAAGCCGGCAGCCACAAGCGCTGCCACCCGCCCGGCCGCAGACCCGCCGGCCGCCGGATGAACCGGGCGGATTCGAGCCATGCCCGCCGGAGTGATGCCGTGACCGACACGATCTTCTCGAAAATCATCGCCGGGAGCATTCCGGCCCGGATCGTCCACGACGACGACCGCTGCCTGGTGTTTCACGACGTGAACCCGCAGGCCCCCGTCCATCTCCTCATCATTCCCAAGCGGGGAATCGTGAACGTCGCCGCCCTCGCACCGGAGGATGAGTCGCTCGTCGGGCACCTCGTCGTGGTGGCCGCCGACGTGGCCAGGAATCTCGGGATCACCGACGGCTACCGGCTCGTGTTCAATTGCGGGCGGGATGGCGGCCAGTCGGTCGACCACCTCCACCTCCACCTCCTCGCCGGCCGGCCACTCACCTGGCCCCCCGGCTGATCCGACCACGCCCCCGCCGCGGCTTCACTTCCACCAGCGGCGCACCTGATCGAGAAAGCCGGTCCGTGTCCGATCGGCCCCGGGCTTGGTGTCGGCGGCAGTCTCGGCCGAGTTGCGGGCTCCAGCTTCCTCGGCATCGACTCCGGCCCCACGACGGGCGCCGATGCCCGCAGCGAGCGCCGCCCGATCGGCGGCGTCGTCGGTGACGAAGGCGTCGAGAAACCGCGGCCAGTGGCTGTCGAGGTCGAGGACGCAGGCGCCGATATCGCCAGACGCAAGGTGGTGATCGGCCAGCGCCAGGACCTTCGACAACTGGACCCGCTGCGACTCGTCGAAGGCGAGATCGAAGATCCGCACGTCATCGACCTGCACCGTCCCCCCGGCGAGCAGATCGAGCCGGACGCGGAGCGATTCCATCCCGCGCGTCGGCAGGTCGTCAACCTGGAGAACGAACTGCGACCACTGCGGAGAGAGCGGACGTGACGCGGGGCCGTGGCCGACTGCGGCAAAGCGATAATACTCCCGGTCGTCCTGCAGCCCCTCCAGCGCGATTCGCAGCACCGGCTGGGGATCACCCGGCTCGATCCGCAGC
>CANGGC010000155.1 GCA_947453125.1 Planctomycetaceae bacterium
ATCGGGGGAGTATTGATGAGCGAAGTACAGAGGCCTGCCGGGACCGTCGCCAGCGTCATGACCGAAGAGCGGATGTTCCCGCCGCCGGCGGAGTTTTCTGCCCGGGCGCGGATCGGATCGCTCGAGGACTACCGTCGGCTCTACGACGCGGCGAAGAACGACCCGGAAGGCTTCTGGGGGGAACGCGCGGCGGCCCTCCCCTGGACGACGCCGTACACGAAGGTCCTCGACTGGCATCCCCCCGCGGCGAAATGGTTCGTGGGGGGGCGTCTCAATGCCTCAGCCGCCTGCCTCGACCGGCACCTAGCCGCCGGCAAGGGGGAGAAGACGGCGCTCGTGTGGGTCGGCGAGCCGACCGGCGAACGCCGCGAATACACCTACCGCCAGCTCCATGCCGAGGTTTGCCGGGTGGCGGCAGGGCTGCGGAAGCTCGGCATCAAGCCGGGCGAGGTGGTGTCGATCTACATGCCGATGACGCCTGAGCTCGTGATCGCGATGCTCGCCTGCGCCCGCATCGGCGCCGTCCACTCCGTGATCTTCGGCGGCTTCTCGAGCGAGGCGATCGCCGACCGCAACCAGGACGCCGGCGCCGTGGCCGTGATCACGGCCGATGGCGGCTGGCGGCGCGGCTCGAGTCTCCCCCTCAAGAAGAACGTCGACATCGCCGTCGAGAAGAGCCCGACGGTGCGGCATGTCGTTGTCTTGAAGCGCACCGGGCAGGCGGTGGAGATGGTCGCTGGCCGTGACATCTGGTGGCACGACCTCATCGAGGGGATGCCCACGGACACTGCACCAGAGCCGATGGATTCCGAAGCGCCGCTGTTCATCCTCTACACGAGCGGTTCGACGGGGAAGCCGAAGGGGATCAAGCACACCACCGCCGGCTACGTCCTCTGGGCGCAGACGACGTCGGAGTGGGTCTTCGATCTCCGCGACGACGATCTCTTCTGGTGCACGGCCGACTGCGGCTGGATCACCGGCCACAGCTACGTGACCTACGGCCCCCTCGCCGCTGGCGCCAGCCTCCTCATCTACGAAGGGGCCCCGAACGCGCCGCACGAGGGCCGCTTCTGGGAGATCATCGAGGCGGAGAAGCCGACGATCTTCTACACCGCCCCGACGGCGATCCGCTCGTTCATGAAGTGGGGGATGGAGCACATCGAAGGCCGCGACCTCTCCAGCCTCCGCCTCCTCGGCACCGTCGGCGAGGGGATCAATCCCGAGGCCTGGATCTGGTACCACGAGGTGATCGGCGGGAAGCGCTGCCCGATCGTCGACACGTGGTGGCAGACGGAAACCGGCGGGATCATGATGAGCCCGCTGCCGGGCTGCACGCCGACGAAGCCGGGCAGTTGCACGCTGCCGCTGCCGGGCGTTGTCCCGGAGATCGTCGATGCCGCCGGGGCACCGGTGACGCCGGGCCATGGTGGCTGGCTGGTGATGACGCAGCCCTGGCCCGGCATGCTCCGCGGCATCTGGGGGGACGACGAGCGCTTCGTCGAGACGTATTGGTCGAAGGTGCCCGGCAAGTACCTCGCCGGCGACAACGCCCGCCAGGACAAGGACGGCTACTACTGGATCATGGGGCGGATCGACGACGTCCTCAACGTCGCCGGCCATCGGCTCTCGACGATCGAGATCGAAAGCGCCCTGGTCAGCCATCCGAGCGTCGCCGAGGCGGCGGCGGTGGGGCGGCCGCACGACGTGAAGGGTGAAGCCGTGGCGGTGTTTGTCACGCTCCGCGGGGGCGTGCCGACCGACGGCCTCAAGGACGCGTTGCGGAAGCACGTCCGCCAGCAGATCGGAGCCCTCGCGGCTCCAGACGACATCCACTTCGCCGCCACGCTCCCCAAGACGCGTTCGGGCAAGATCATGCGCCGGCTCCTCCGCGACATCGCCGCGGGGCGTGAGACCGTCGGCGACACGACGACGCTCGAGGACTACACCGTCCTGGCGACGCTCCGCGGGAATGACGAGTGAGCGGATTCGCGAGCGCTCACGTCATACCCGCTCCTGACACGCCGATGAATCGCGGCCGCCGAACATGATCGCGAAGACCACGACAACGACGGTTATCGACCATCAAGCAGGCGGTCGACAACCTCGTCCCGAGTGAGCAACTTCTCGGGGGAGCGTTCATGAGCCGCGTTCCGCCGTTGCAGTTCCGCCTGCTGTTCGGGAGATATCGCAATGGGCGATGCTGCCGGGATGCTGTCCCACAATGACTCGACCACGCGCAGGTGGGCATGAATCGGCAGGGCCGTCAGTTCGATGAGGGCTTGGGGGATGTCGATCGTGCAAGTATCCCCCCACAGATCGAACGGTCCTGATCAATGGCTCGCTGACGTCATGAACTCCGTTCGTCGCTGAAGCGGTGCCGATCCGTCGAGTTGCAGTTCGCCGGCGATCAGCGCCGGAACCGTGGAGGCTCGGGCTGGGCATCACCGGGCGACCGCTCAGGGCACCTCGCACGAATCGGCGATGGACGGCAAGGGATCTTCCGGAAAGCCGTAATGGGGTAGACAAAACGCTCCGAGCAGTCGTGCGCAGTCCCTTGGCGGGCCGAATCGATTTTCGCGCACATGCGTGATCACCTCCTTTTGCAGGTCCACGGACTCGATTCGGATCCGCTCCGGCAATGGCGAGCCATTCCACACTTGGAAACTTGTCGTCACGTGAACTTCGAACGGCGTCCACTGGGGAGAACGCGTCGTCTTGCTCGAGGTCATGCCGCTCCGAGAAACAAGCCAGCATTGCGAGGGAAGCAGTTCCGCCCAGAAAACATTCCCCGGCTGGAGCATTGAGTCCGTTTCCGATGCCTTTCCCATGTAGTGGTAGACGACCCTTGCCACTTCGTCGCCCGCTTCGTTCACGCCAAAATCGGCGCCCGTCATCTGGAAATCATCGTCCGCCAATATCTTCGCGACCGGCATACAAAAAATGTTCGAGCCCATGGCAAGGATGAATTCGACGTCTTCTAGCCATCCGGCCATTGGCTGTGGCGAGTCCGGATGCCACAGTTCGCAATACTTCAGGGTGGGAATATCGCCCCTTCGGACCCTGAAGGAATACCGGCTGTTCGTGACATCGATGCTTGAGTCGCGTTCGTGTCGTCGCGAGACACCATCCTTCAGGATGCAGTACGTCGACAGGATCGGTGGTGGGGCCGGATTTCCTTCGTCATTGGGATAGTAATCAGCCCACGTAAGATCCAGTTCAATCCCGCGCAGCCGTTCCTGCAGTTGCTTCCACGCCGGCACGGCTTCCTTTAAGAATCGCTCCCGGCATGTCGCGTCAACGGTCATCGGAAGCAGATCGACATCAGCGGGCATGGCGCTATCGGCAGCGAAGCACGTCGGCTTACCCTGCGGTAAGATCGCGACGATCGCAAGGATGACGGTAAGTGTTCGTAGTCGCCAGGACATGGCTGCTACCTCGCTGGGCTTGTCCGTAGACGGTTCGCTTTATCAGCCGACCAAGCGTGTTCGGAAGTCGTGCCGCGAGGTGATCGGCTTGGGTTTCTTGTACCAGGCGATATGAGGGTTCAAGGTTGGGTCTGGGCGAGTCGAACAGCCGAGGCTTCGGCAAGAGCCAAGGTCTTGTCGGCCGGAACGTCTGTGATCCCCTTGGAGGTGGCGGTGAGCTCGCCGAACAGGCTGGTCACGTCGCCGTCGAACGCGGTCAGGTCGATCCGTCGGTAGAGCCGTCGCGCTGGCTGGCTCTTTCGGACAACGCGAGTCTATGAAAAAAGGTCGGGCCGGCTTTCGCCGGCCCGACCCGTTTTTTGATCGCTCCCGGAGGTCCGGGGGCGTTCAGAGAGACTCGATCACAGGCCGAGGGCGCTGAGCGTCTTCAGCATCGGCTCGACGATCGGGCGGAGGATGTCGCCCACGCCGGGGATGGCGAGGACGGTGTCGATGATCGGCTGGAGGGTACCGAGGTTGGTGCCCACCATATCCTTCACCGTCGCCT
The DNA here is from genome assembly GCA_947453125.1 of Planctomycetaceae bacterium. Lineage (GTDB taxonomy): Bacteria > Planctomycetota > Planctomycetia > Pirellulales > UBA1268 > QWOP01. The sequence continues at coordinate 3,973 of CANGGC010000155.1, forward strand.
TGCTAGCCTCGGGGAGCTTGTCGGCAGTCACCTTGTAGCCCTCGAGGATGCCGGCGAGATCCTTCAGCCCGGGCACGGCGGCCTCGGCGGAAGGAACGTCGGTGATCCCCTTGAAGCTGTCGGTGAGCTTGCCGAACAGGCCGGTGACGTCGCCGCCGAACGCGGTCAGGTCGATCGCGTCGGTGGCCTTCTCGACGGCCGCGGAGACGGCGTCGGTGGTGGCCTTCACGGCCTCGGCACCCTTCGCGGCGGCCTTCTCGGCGACGGCCTCACCCGACTTCTGCGCCTCGGCCATCTTCTTCATCATCTCCGTCTGATTGACGACGACGGCCCCCTTGTCGACCGGCTTGGCGCCCTTGTCGCGGTTCATGAGGAGGAACGCGCCCAGCGCGATCAGCGGCAGGGCGAGCCACGGCAGCCACGACGGGAAGCCCGACGATTCCGGCTGACGCTCGACATGCCCGTGCGAGGCGTGCGACGAGTGGCTCGCGCCACCGGAGGTCGCCGACGTCACGGCCTTGGCGATGCTTCCGAAGTCACCGAGCGACAGGCCGGCCGGCATGGCCGACTGGATGTTGCGGCTCTGGTCTGAGAACAGGCTCTGGATGCTCGCAGCGTCGATCGACTTGCCGCTGCTGGTGAGCTGCTTGGCGACGGTGCCGAGGACCACCGGAGCGAGGTACGACAGCATCGAGCGGGCGATACCCCCCTTGATGCCGAGGAACGACGCCAGCGTCTCGACGATCATCGACGTGGCGGAGTTGCCGAACAGCGTGCCGAGGAGGCTGCCCCCCTTGTCGGCCATCTTCGAGGCGTTCGAGCCGCCCAGCACCCCGGCGAGGTTGCCGAGCATGCCGAGGTCGAGCCCACCAAGGGCGCTGGCGAGCTGCCCGGCGCCCTGTGAGGTGCCGGCCAGCTTGGCGAGGCCGCCGAGCATCGCGGGAACGGCGGCTGCGGAGGCGGCCTTGGTCTGCGCCTCATTCGTGCCGACGAGCGACCCGAGGCTGCCGAGAACCTGGCTGGTCAACTGATCCTTAACGAGATCAACGATATTCATGCATCACTCCCAGAAGCGAAAAAAAATTGACGTCACCGGCCACGGTGGGCCCTCCGGATCGGGGACGAAGTGCCCCCGGAACGGGTGTGATCCTTTGTACAAAGGTGATTTTGTCATACCCGCTCGTCGCGGCGATCACAAGCATCTGTTGCAACGCTGGAATTCTTCGCGTCTCGGCGGCAGCCGCGGAGCATCCGGGCGATCTTGCCAGGCCGGGTGGCGAACCTGCCTATACTCGGTCGGCATGTCCAGCCAACTCTCCGCCATCCCCCCCGTCCCACCCCCTGAACTCCTCGCCCCGGCGGGGGACTGGGACTGCGTCCGCGCGGCGATCGAAAACGGGGCCGATGCCGTCTATTTCGGCCTCGACTGCGGCCACAACGCCCGGGTAAGGGCGGCGAATTTCCCCGTTTCCGACCTCCCCAGGATCGTCGAAACCCTCCACCGCCACGGCCTTCGCGGCTACACCACGCTCAACACCCTGGCCTTCGACGGGGAACTCGGGGAACTCGAGGGCCTGGCCCGGGAGGTGGCGGCCAGTGGGGTCGATGCGGTGCTCGTCCAGGACGTCGGGGTGGCCCGGCTGCTGCGGGCCTGCTGTCCCGATCTGCCGCTCCATGCCTCCACGCAGATGACGCTCACCAGCGCCGAGACGGTCCGCCTCGCCGAGGCCCTCGGCATGGAGCGGGTGGTGCTCGCGCGGGAGCTTTCGATCGAGGAGATCGGGGCGATCCGGCGGTCAACCAGGCTCGCTCTCGAAGTCTTCGTCCATGGCGCCCTGTGCGTGGCCTATTCGGGGCAGTGCCTGACGAGCGAAGCCCTCGGGGGGCGGAGTGCCAACCGCGGCCAGTGCGCCCAGGCGTGCCGCCTCCCCTACGAGCTGGTCTGTGATGGTCGCGACGTCGATCTCGGGGCCCAGCGCTACCTCCTCTCTCCGCAGGATCTTGCCGCCTACGACCTCACCCCGGAGCTGCTCGCTGCCGGGGTGTCGAGCTTCAAGATCGAGGGACGGCTCAAGACCCCCGAGTACGTCGCCAACATCGTCCGGCACTACCGCCGGGCCATTGACGCGGCGATGACCGGGGGGCGGGCGACGTTCACGCCCCGCGACATCGAGGCGATGGAGCTTTCCTTTTCGCGCGGGTTTTCTCCCGGCTGGCTCCTCGGCTGCGAACACAAGCGGCTCGTGCCGGCGACGAGCAGCGCGAAGCGGGGGGTCCGCCTCGGCACGGTCGTCGCCACCGGCCGGGGACGGGTGACGATCGATCTCGTCGCGGGAGTGAAGCGCGGAGACGGCGTCGCCTTCGATCCGGCCGGCGGGGGCGATGATGCCGCCCAGGGGGGAAGAGTCTACGAGGTCTTCGAGCGTGGGGTGTCGGTGACCGAAGCTGTCGATCGCGGCCGCGTCGACCTCGCCTTCGGTCACGGCAGCCTCGACTTCGCCACGATCCTCCCCGGCCAGACCGTCTGGAAAACCGACGACCCCGTCCTCACCGCGGCCCTGCGGGATTCCTTCCGGGCGCCGGTCGACCGCCTCCACCGTCGCCAGCCG
>CANGGC010000156.1 GCA_947453125.1 Planctomycetaceae bacterium
GGGGGAGCCGCCCGTGGCGCTTGCCCGCTCGAGCACCGCGGTGAGGGCCGGCTCCGGGCGCCCGGCGGCGGTCACGTCTTGGAGCAGCGGGCGGAGAGTGGGCGGGGGAAGTGTGAAATCGGCAAGCGGGATCGCGAGCCGGTCGGCGCCGCCGCGGGTGCCGAGGAAGGCGCGGAGGACCTCATGCACGGCCGTCTCCCCCGGGCCCCGGGCGAGCCATGCGGCGGTGAGCCCGGCAGCCTCGTCGACCGACCGGCCCACAAGCGCGGCGAGGCTTGCAGCCACGAGCGGCTCCGGGGTCGTCGGCCCGGCAGCGAGCGTGGCGAGGGCGTCGTGGGCAGCCTGCCCCGCAAGGTTACCGAGGGCCCGACAGGCGGCCTCGCGCCACGGCAACGGCCGGTCAGCATCGGCGGCGATGCGCGCGAGCGTCTCGGCGGCAGCCTCGACCTGCCAGACGCCGGCGGCGTCGATGGCGGCGCGTTCGAGTGCCTCGTCGGGGCTCGTGATGAGACTCGTCAGTCCGGCGAGATCCCCCGTCGGCGCGACCTTCCGCTTCCGTTGCGACTCGGCGAGATGGCCGAGGAGCGATGCCGCTTTGGTCGCGGGTGTGGTGGCGGCGAGGGCGACGTCGTACACCAGACGCAGCTCCTCGGCCGTGCCGAGCAACGCAACGGCATGGAGGAGGGCGTCGAGCTCGGCGCCCGTGACGGTGCCCTGCTGCCACTGCTCCACCATCCAACCACTGGCGGCGGTCGTTTCCGCGGCTCGGATCGCGAACAGGACGCGCGAGATCTTCCCGCCATCGTCGAAGCTGCCGGCAAGGATCGCGGGGAGCCAGGCCGGCTCGAGGTCGCGGGCCGCAAGCCACACGGCATAGTCGAGGGCGTCGTCGCGTGGATGATCGACGACATGAAGCGCCAGCGCCGCGGCCCGCGTCGCGTCGGCAGGGGAGGTCTCGACGCGGGCCCCGACGGCTGCGAGCGCCCGCACCCCCTCCAGACGCACGGCCGCGGCATCGTCGTCGACGGTCGGGGCGAGGAGGTCGATCGGCCCGAGGCTACCGTCGGGGCCGACGCCAGGCCGGCCGAGCCGATCGGCCCAGTCGACGACGACTCTGGCTGCGGCGGCCCGGGCGCGGGGGTCGGGCGAGATGAGCACCCGCGCCAGGAACGCTCCGTCGATCGCCGCATTCGAGCCGTCGTCGAGCCCCTGACGGAGCCAGAGAAGCTCGAGGCAGCGGCGTTCGAGGGCGGGGTGGTAGCCGGGGGTGCCGGGCGCGGCGCGGCGTGCGGCGGAGGCCCAGGTATCGAGATCTGGGCCGACCTCGTCGATGCCCCGCTCGACGAGGACGCGCCGGGCGGCGTCACGGGCCCAGCCGTCGGCCGTGAGCACATCGATCAGTTCTCCATTGGAGAGCTTCGTGGCATCGAATCGCGGCACGAGCGGCCGCCCCTTCGCCGTCACGCGCCAGATCCGGCCATGCGTGCGGTCGCGGCGGTCGTCGCGGAAGTCGACCTCGCCATGCTGGATGATCGGGTTGTACCAATCGGCGATGTAGATCGCTCCGTCGGGGCCCATCTTCACGTCGATCGGCCGGAAGTCGACGCGCGGTGAGCGGATGAGATCGGGAAGCTTTTCACTCTCGAACCCCGAGCCCGATTCGGTGAGCCGGTAGCGGCAGACGCGGTTGGCACGGAAGTCGTGGGTCACGAGCACGCCTTGCGCGTCGTCGGGGAGATGGGCCCCGGAGAGGATCTCGAGGCCGCAGAGCTTCGGGCTCCCCGGATTCATCCCATGGAGAATCCGCGGCGTGCCGACGGCGGTGAAGTAGGCGGCGCCGGGGAAGCCGAGGTTGATCCCTTCGCCGCCAGCGCCGTCGGTGACGAGCGACCGGCCCCAGGGATCGATCGCATGCCCCCAGGGATTGACCCAGCCGCGGGCGAAGACAGTGAGATCGAGCGTCGACGGATGGAATCGCCACATCCCACCGCCGTTGAGGCGATGCACGCCGGAGGGCGTCTCGACATGGCTGTGGATATAGATCGACTGATTGAAATAGAGCCGCGAGTCGACGCCCCAGCGAAACGTGTGGATGAGATGGTGGGTGTCCTCGGTGCCGAAGCCGGAGAGGACCGTGCGCCGCGCGTCGGCCCGGTCGTCGCCGTCGGTGTCGGCGAGGTGGAGCATTTCGGTGGCGTTGGCGACGTAACAGCCGCCGTCGCCGGGAAGGACGGCCGTCGGCATGTGGAGGCCGGTGGCGAAGACCTGCGAGACGTCGGCGACGCCGTCGCCATCGGTGTCGTCGAGGATCGTCACCGTGTCGTCGGGGATCTCACCGGGGCGGAGCTGCGGATAGACACTCGACGACGACACCCACAGCCGGCCGCGCGGATCGAAGTTGATTTGGAGTGGCTTGCAGATCGCCGGGTCGGTGGCGAACAGATTCACCTCGTAACCATCGGCCACCTCCATCGCCTCAAGTTCCGCCGCCGGATCGGGGACGGGGATGTCGGTGAGGGCGCGCTGAGCGGAGGCGACGGGGGCGACCGTGACCGCGATGAGGAGGGCCAGCAGCAGGGCGCGCAGCGGTGAGGCGAGGGGCATGTCAGGGAGACTCCTGGGCCAGCTTCCGCACCGTCGCCTCGGCCGCCTCGACGAGCGGGTCGAACTGGGGGATCTCGACGGCGTTGTTCCCCTGCTCGTGGCGGCGGAAGAGGAAGAGATACGTCTCGTTGGCGGGGCGCCAACGGTGGAAGAAGAGCCGGTTTTTCTCGTTGACCGCCGTGCGGAGCGTGGCAGTGCGGGCGGCGAAGTCGCCCGAGACTGGCTTTCCGCAGGTCGCAGCGAAGACCGCCGCGGCGGCGTCGTATCCGGCGTCGGAGAGGTGGACGCCGTTCTCCGTCAGCCGCGCTCCGGCGGGGAGATGGGCCTCGACCGCGCTGAACAGATCGACGATTCCTGCCCCCTCCTCGAGCGCCACGTCCCGGATCGCGGCGGCATAGTCGGAGATCGCGGCTGTGCGGGCGGCGGCCGCGGCGGCGGAGAGCGGGGGCGTGGCTTCGAAGGGGGGCGGGGTGACGAGCACGAGCCGCGTCGGGGGCGCCTGGCCGCCGGCTTCCCGCGGCGTGCCGCAAAGATCGCGACAGAGGCGGCCGAGTTGCTCCCGGAACGGCGCGATGCCGGCGGCGCCTGAGAACGATTCGTTGCGGCCATAGGCGACGATCACGACGGTGGGCTCAAGGCCGCGGACGAGATCGAGGAGACGGGCATAGCCTGCCGACGGCGCATCGAACACGCCGCGCGACTCGGCCCACACCGTGTCGCCGCTCCAGCCGAGGTTGCGGAAGGTGAGGTTGGCGCCGGGATGCGTGGCGACCAGGGCCGTCTCGATGGCGCCCCGTTCCCCCTCGCGCTCGATGATCGCGTCGCCCAGGAGGACGACCCGGTCGCCTCTGTGGAGCTCGAAGGGGGGCGCGCTCGCCGGCTCGGCGGCGCCGAGCACGGACAACGGCCAGATCGCCACGGCGAGGAAAAGCCGAGCGGCCAGCGGCGGAAGACCGCCTGGCCAAGGACACGCGCTGGAGGGCATGGCGGACGCTTCCGGAGTGGCAGGAGAGGTGGTAGTGTAGCCAGAGTCGCGGTGGCCGGGGGGCGTCCGCGGCGGTGGCGCGTGCTGCCGATTGCCATCCCCCCGATCCCCACCATCTGCACGCATTCCGGAGAGCCATCCATGAAGGGCAACATCAACCACTCCCTCGTCTACTGGTGTTACAACATCGCCGGCGACAAGTGGGATCTGGAGAAGATGTGCCACGTCGCCAAGGACCTCGGCTGCACGTCGATCGAGATCCTCGAGCCCGAAGCCTTCCCGACGCTGAAGAAACACGGCCTCACCTGCGCGCTGGCCGCCAACGGCATGCCCGGGGCGCCGTTCATGCGCGGCTTCAACAACCCGGCCTACCAGGCTGAGGTGATCGAGCGGACGACGAAGACGATCGACGCCTGCGCCGAGCACGGGATGCCAGCCGTGATCGCCTTCACCGGCTACAAGTGGCGCGACGCCGACGATCCCAACAGTGGCGAGATCTCGCTCGAAGAGGGAGCCGACAACTGCGTGAAGGGGCTCAAGGCGATCGCCGCCCACGCGGAGAAGAAGGGGGTGACGATCTGCCTCGAGCACCTCAACACGCGCGACGGCAGCCATCCGATGAAGGGCCACCCCGGCTACCAGGGGGACGACATCGACTACGTGGCGAACATCTGCCGCCGGGTCGGATCGCCGCGCGTCAAGCTCCTCTTCGACATCTACCACGTCCAGGTGATGAACGGCGACGTGATCCGCCGGCTCGAGGAGTGCAAGGACGTCATCGGCCACATCCACACCGCCGGCAACCCGGGCCGCGCCGAGCTCGACGACAACCAGGAAATCAACTTCCCGCCGATCATGCGGAAGATCGTCGAGCTCGGCTACAAGGGCTGGGTGGGGCATGAGTTTATCCCCACGCGCGACGCCCTGACCGGCCTCAAGCAGGCCGTCAGCCTCTGCGACGTGTGAGCTGCGGTCACCTTCGGGCGAGATGGTCACGGCCGGCCAAGCAGCTCACGGCTGGGCAAGCAGCTCACGGCCTGGCAAGCATGATCCGCACGTCGGCGACGTTCGTGCCGGTGGGGCCGGTGCGCACAAGCCCCCCGGCACGCTCGAGGAGCGGTAAGCTGTCGCAGCGGGCAAGGGCCCGCTCGAGCGCTGGCCGGTCGGCACTGAGCGTCCGGGCGACCGCGGCGTCGGCCGAGGCGCCGGCCGCGTCGGTGGGGCCATCCTCGCCGTCGGTGCCGAGGCTCGCCACGAGCAGTCCGGCCGGCCAGCTGGCCGCCGCCGAGACTGCCGCGAGCACCGTCTGCTGATTGCGCCCCCCGACGCCGTGGTCGGCGGGGATCACCACCGTCGCCTCTCCCCCTTCGATGACGGCGCGGGGCCGTCCGTCCCGGGCCGCCTGGGCGGCCAACTCGCTCCCTTCGGCCGCAAGCCGGAGGCCGATCGCCTCGGCGTGGTTGAGGGGCGCGGGGGTGCCTGGGCGGGCGTGGCGGACGAGGGTGTCATACCCCAGAGCCCGGGCGGCGGCGGCGGCGGCATCGACCGCCGTGTCGTTGTTGCCGACGATCCGGTGGCTGACCTGACATCCGGCAGCGGTCTGCCAGTTCGGGCCGGCGGGAGCCGATGGCCGTGGAGATTGTGCCGTGGCGAGATCGCGCTTGAGGCGCTCGACAATGCGCGGCGCGACGCCGGCGGCGATGACGCCGAAACGCTCGAGGAGAGCGAGCGCGACGCCCGGCTCGGCGGGCGTCGGCATGCAGGGGCCGGAGGCGATGAGGTCGAGCGGGTCGCCGATGACGTCGGAGAGGACGAGGACGACGAGCCTCCTGGCGGTGCACGATCGGGCCAGGCCGCCCGCCTTGACGGCGCTCGTGGCCCGGCGGACGGTGTTGAGGCTGCCGATGTCGGCGCCGGCGCCGGAGAGGAAGCGGGTGACGGCGATCTTGTCGTCGAGCGTGAGGCCGTCGCGCGGCGCTGCCAACAGCGCCGAACCGCCGCCGGTGACCAGCGCCACCGCCAAGTCGTCGGGCCCGAGGCGGCCGAGGCTCTTCATCATCGTGGCGGTGGCCGTGACGACGCGTGGCGTGGGGAGGTTGACCCCGGCGGGCCGAGTCTGGCGGACCTCGATCGAGGAGAGATTCCGGCCACAGCCCTCCGGCACGCTGACGAGCCCAGTGAGGCGCTCGGGGGGGAAGCCGGCGGCGGCCAGTCGCTCCTCGAGCCCCGCGGCGAGCGCGGCGGCGGCTTTGCCCGCCCCGACGACGATGATCCTGCCGGCCGGCAGGGGCCTGAGGAGATCGGCCGGCGCCACGGCGAGGAGCCGCTGAGGATCGACGGCGTCGATCGCCGCCCGCCAGATCTGCTCCGCGTCGGCGCGGAGGCTGTTCGGCGTCGCCATCATCCCCCCGGCGGCGGCTGGAAATTCTTCGGATCGAACTTGGAAAGATCGATTCCGCCTCGCGCTTCCTCCTCGAGGAGCTTGACGCGCATTTCGAGGCGCTCGAGCCGCCGCGCGAGCAGCGCCGGCGATTCGGCCGAGGGGGTGGACGGCGCTGGCCGCGGCACCGAGGGATAGCCGAGCTGCCGCTCGAGCGCGGCGAACAGGAAGAGGGGATCCTTGCCCCGGTTGGCCCGCGCGATCCGCCCCTCCTTCTCGCCGAAGAGCATCACGCGGTCGGGGCCGCTCTCCTCGCGCCCCGCCAGCATCGCCTCGCGCTTCTCGAGCCTCCAGTACTCCGGGCTACGGACGCTGATGAGGTCGCCGAGATCGACGAAGCCGACCTGTCGGCCAACGGTCCGGATCCACGCCTTCCAGTCGGCATCGAAGATCGGATCGTCGGCGATCGCCTCCATCCCCTTCTGGTAGTCGAGGCGGTTGCGCGAGAGGCACTCGAAGCGGTAGACGAACAGGCCCTGCGGCGTCGGCCCATCGGCGAGGTAGCGAGCTTCCCGCTCGAGGATCGCCAGCGCCATCCGCATGTCGA
>CANGGC010000157.1 GCA_947453125.1 Planctomycetaceae bacterium
CCCACCACAGACAGCCATCCCCGGAGGAATCCGATGAGCGACGCCGCCGACCCGATCGCCCAGCGTGCCCTGGCCATCAACATCGACCGGCAGATTTACGGGACGTTCGCCGAGATCGGGGCCGGGCAGGAGGTGGCGAGGTGGTTCTTCTCCGTGGGGGGAGCGGCCGGCACGGTGGCCAAATCGATGTCGGCCTACGACATGAAGGTCAGTGACGCGATCTACGGCAAGGCCCCCCGATACGTCTCGCGGGAGCGGGTCGAGGAGATGCTCGAGCACGAGTTTTCCCTCCTCCGGGAACGGCTCGACGAGTCGCGTGGCTCGAGCACACGGTTCTTTGCCTTCGCCGACACCGCCGCCGCAAAGGCCCACTCCGGTGGGAACGACTGGCACGCCTGGATGGGGATTCGCTTCCAGGACAAGCCTGGCAGCGCACCGAATGACGTCATCGTCCACGTTCGGATGCTCGACCCGAGCAATGCCCGTCAGCAGGACGCCCTCGGTCGTCTCGGCGTGAATCTCCTCCACGCCTGTGTCCATCACTGGCGTAATCCCCATCACTTGCTCGAATCGCTCCTCGACGATGTGGGGCGGGAGCGCCTCGAGATCGATTGGGTGGTGATGCGGGGCCCCGTCTTCGCCGGCGTCGACAACCGGCTCTTGGCTCTCCATCTCGTGCGGATCGGCTTCACCCATGCGGTGCTTTTCGGCACCGACGGCCAGCCGTTGCTCGCCTCCGAGGCGATCCGCCGTCGCCGGGTGCTCCTCGAGCGGGGCCGGTTCTGCCCGGTGACGCGGCTCAATCTCGAGATGATCGCGTCGGCGTCGGTGCTCTTCGCCGCCGATGCCGAGGGGCCGCCGACGGAGGAAGATCAGCCGGTCGTGGAGATCATGGAGATCACCATGAACAACCTCCGCGACACCGGCAAGGTTGACGATGCCGACTTCCTCGCCCGCGTTGATCTCCTTTCGGCGATCCGCAAGCTCGTTCTCGTCAGCGACCTCGGGCCGTTCCACCGGCTCGCCGATTATCTCGCCAAGCGGAATGTCGAGCGAACCGGGATCGTGCTCGGTGTGCCCCTGCTCCGCGAGCTGTTCAACGAATCGCACTACCGGGATCTGGGGGGCGGGATCCTCGAGGCCTTCGGCCGCCTCTTCACCCACGCGGTGCGGCTCTACGTCTACCCGACCCGCGACCCGATCGACGGCCGGAAGATCACGGCCGACACGCTCAAGGTGGCTCCGCACCTGAGCCATCTCCTCCAGCACCTCCTCGCCAATGGGCTGGTGCAGTCGATCCCCTGCGAGGACGGGGAACTGCGGACCTACTCGAGCGAGGAGGTCCGCTCGCGGATCTGCTCGGGCGACCCATCCTGGAAGGATCTGGTCGACCCGGCGGTGGCGAAGATCATCGAGTCGACAGGCTACTTCGGAGCCCGGTGCGATGTTCCCGCCCCAGGGCGGCGGGGCTGATCAATCGCGGCCTCAGGCCAACCGCTTCAGGCGGCGACACGATTCAGGCGGCGACGGATGGCTCCGATCGCCATCACGCCTGCGCCCAGGGCGGCGAGGACGATCGACGAGGGCTCGGGGACGGCGGCGACGAGAAACCCGGTCTGACCGTAGTTGCCGACGTTCGGATTTCTTGGGTCGATCTGGAAGACGTCGCGGACGACGGCGTAGAGGTAGTTCGTGCCGGCGCCGACCGGAGCGTCGCCGCTGACCCAGCCGAGGAACCCGAGACCCTGCTTCTCAACGCCGATTTGAGCTCCGGTCATCGTGGGCATCATGGTGTCGGTGTAGTCGACCGAGCCACCGACAAAGAACGAGACGGCATTGTCGGCGGCGGTGAGCAGGTCGAACGAGGCGGTGCCGGCGGAGTCCGACTGAAAAGTCGTCCGGTAGATAACGGTGTAGTCGAACTGCGGCGGCGTGAAGTTGCCGGGGAAGAGGGCCGAGGAATCGTTCTGCAAGAGGCCGATCCACCGTGCTCCATTAGCGCCAACGTTGTCAGAGCCACCGTTGCCGACGCCGGGGTACCACTGCCGTGGCACATTGCTGACCGGAGACCCGCCCGAGAAGACCCAGGCACTATAGGGAGTGATCGGGTTGGTGCTGTAGGCCGTTGGGAGGGCATAGACCTCCCAGAAGCTGTCTTGGCCGCCAGTCGGAACGGCATACTCCGTGCCCGTCTTGTGGAGCCCGGTGATGATCGGGGTCGCCGTCGCGGTCGCCGCGGGGGCGGCCAGGGCGAGCCCAGCGAGGATCGCGAGGCTCAGACGGCGTGCGACACGACCAGCAAACATCGGATTGCTCATGGAAGACTTCCCGGTTGAACGCTGCGGCTGAATCGGTCGGCGTGCTGGGCACGCTCTGACGCGGAATATGGTTTGGCGAGGAGGGCTGAGGTCGCTTCCTCGAGGGATACCCATATGCAAGCTTCGTGCCAAAGTGCTGCGAGGTTTTCCTGAGCGCTGCTTTTTCGTGGAGAAAATCACTCTTTTGGTCTGAAATCATTGGTTGTGACGATTTTTTTTCGTACCGCCCGAGATTTTCAGCGTTGCGATCGCCTCCCCACAACAGGCAAGGACTGTGCGATTTGGTGACTGATTTCGCAAGATCTGCGATATTCGGATCCCCGGAAGTGTGAGGCCGGGGTTGCTGCCGCTCCCTCGCGGCCAGCGCCCTTTCCCCGATGAGGATCTCCGTGAGCCAGTTCCCCTCGATCTCCCCGCCTCCCCTGCCAACCCCGCTCCGCGAGGCGGGCGATGTCGCAGTTCCTCTGGAATCCGCGCCGTGGTCGCGGGTGGTCGGGGAGGCCAAGGTGATGCGCCTCCTCGAGCAGGCGATCGTCCGGGTGGGGGCGTTTGATTGCCCGGTGCTCGTGACGGGGGAGACTGGCTGTGGCAAGGAGGAGGTGGCCCGGGCGATCCATGCCGCCGGCACCCGGGCCGGCCGGCCGTTCGTGGCGGTCAATTGCGGCGCGATCGTGTCGTCGCTCGCAGAGAGCCAGCTCTTCGGTCATGCCCGGGGCTCCTTCACGGGGGCCGATGCGAGCACCGCCGGCGCCTTCCGCGCCGCCGACGGGGGGATTCTGTTCCTCGACGAGATCGGGGAGATGCCGCTCGACCTCCAGCCGAAGCTTCTTCGCGCCCTTCAGCAGCGCGAGGTGACGCCGGTCGGCGCCACCCGGCCGATTCCGATCGACGTCCAGGTGATTGCGGCCACGAATCGCGATCTCGCTGTCGAGGTGGCCGCCGGCCGATTCCGCGAGGATCTCTTCTACCGGCTCAACGTCATCCACCTCACGATTCCCCCCCTCCGCGCGCGGCGGGAGGACATCCCGCGGTTTGTCGAGCACTTCACCAGCCACTTCGCCACCGTCTACGGCCTCCCGGAGTGGCGGCCCGATGCCGGAACGCTGACGCGGTTTGTCGACTTCGCCTGGCCGGGGAATGTTCGCCAGTTGGCCCAGACGATCCAGCGAGTCTCGATCTTCGCAGACCAGACAGACACGATCCTCGACGAGACGTTTGCCCCTCCATCCCCCGCCGGCGACGGTCGGCCGGCGGTGGTTTCAAGCGCGCCTGCTGCGGTGCGAGCGAAAGCCGATGGGGCTGCAGCGGCCGGCGACGGGGTGTTGCCATCGTTCAATCTCGAAGAACTGTGTCAGCTCGCGGTGCGGCAGGCGCTGGTCGCCACGGATGGCCACCGGGGGCGGGCCGCGCGCCTCCTTGGTGTCTCCCCGAACACCATGACGAAGCTCGTCGCCGAGGCCTGCCCTGGCGCGCAGGCCACGCGCGGCCGGCGGAGCAAGGCACACGCGGCGAAGGGAGCGATGCCGCGGTAGACTGAGGGCTAGCAGGCTGTGGATAAAGTGACCGCTGCCGGACGCGGCGGCAGACACCCCTGAAAAACCTTGGCTTTTTCGGGGGTGTCTCAAGTGGAAAAAGTTCAGGGATGACTTTTTCCACGGGCAGCTAGTGCGGAGGTTTTAGGAGGCCGATGCTGGGATCGATCGGCGGCATCTCCCGGCCAGCCTCGAGGGACGGAGGCGTTTGAATGTTCACGATCGATCTCGGTGGAAAGACGGCGATTGTGACCGGCGGCAGCCAGGGGCTCGGCCTCGTCACCGCCCAGACGCTCCATCAGGCCGGGGCGAATGTCGCCATCGGGTTTTTTCCCGATGAAGCCGGGGAAAACTCGGCCCGAGCCGAGCGGGCCGTCGCCAGCCTCGGCGACAGGGCGATGGCGATCGCCGCCGACGTCCGCGACCTGGCCGCCGTCGAACGGATGGTCGACGGGGCCATCGACCGCTTCGGAGGCCTCGACATCCTCGTCAACAATGCCGGCATCCTCCGCGACAAGACGCTGCGGAAGATGGCCGCCGACGACTGGCAGGCAGTGATCGACACGAATCTCACCGGCGTCTTCAACGGCTGCCGGGCTGCCTGTGATCGGATCGGCGACGGCGGGCGGATCGTCAACATCTCCTCGATCAGCGCGGCGGTCGGGTTCTTCGGGCAGGCCAACTACGCTGCCGCGAAGGCCGGCGTTGTCGGGCTCACGAAAGTGGTCAGCCGCGAATTGGCGAAGCGGGCGATCACCGTCAACGCCGTCGCGCCGGGGGTCGTGCTCACCGACATGGGGCGGACGATCCCTGCCGAGTCGCTCGACGCGATGCTCGACGAGATTCCGCTCCATCGCTTCGGCGAGCCGCGCGAGATTGCCGAGGCGATCCTGTTTCTCGTCAGCCCGATGGCTTCGTATGTCACCGGGCAGACCCTCCACGTCAACGGGGGCTGGTGGGGATGATCGGGACGCTCGCCGGAAAGCTCTGCTCGGCAGACGAAGCGGCGACGCTCGTGGGCGACGGGATGACGGTCGTCAGCGGCGGCTTCGTCGGGGCGGCCCACCCCGAGGCGCTGTCGGCCGCCCTCGAGCGCCGCTTCCTCACCTCCGGGAGCCCCCGCGATCTGACGCTCGTCTATGCGGCCGGCCAAGGCGACGGCCAGACGCGCGGGCTCAATCACCTCGCCCACGCTGGCCTCCTCAAGCGGGTGATCGGCGGCCACTGGGGGCTCTGCCCGCGGCTCGGCGCGCTGGCCATGGCCAACGAGATCGAGGCCTACAACTTTCCCCAGGGGGTGATCTGCCACCTGTTTCGCGATATCGCCGCCGGCCGCCCCGGCTGCATCACGCACGTCGGCCTCGGCACGTTCATCGATCCGCTTCAGGCCGGGGGGCGGCTCAACGCCCGCACGACCGAGGCGCTGGTCGAGCGGGTGGAGATCGGCGGCAAGACCTGGCTGTGGTACAAGGCGCTGCCGCTTGACGTGGCGCTGATTCGGGCGAGCGCCGCCGATCCCTCCGGCGGCCTCGTGATGGACGAGGAGGCGATCATCGGCGAGGTGTTGCCGATCGCCCAGGCGGTGCGAAACAGCGGCGGAATCGTGATCGCGCAGGTGAAGCGGCTCCTTGACGCACCGGCCGCGCCGCAGCAGGTGCGCGTGCCCGGCATCCTTGTCGACCGGATCGTGGTGGCTGGCGACGGCGAGCACGATCAAACCTTCGGCGAGCGCTTCAATGCGAGCTACACGCTTCCCGCTCGGGGGCGGAGCGGCGCCGGCGGAACAGTCGACCCAGCGCCGCCGATGCCGCTCGATGCGCGGCGAATCATCGCCAGCCGGGCCTGCGACGAGCTTGTCGACGGCGCGGTCGTGAACCTCGGCATCGGGATGCCGGAGGGGATCGCAGCCATCGCTGCCGAGCGCGGCCTCCTCGACCGCTGCACGCTCACGGTTGAATCGGGGCCGATCGGTGGCCGGCCGGCGGGGGGCTTGAGTTTCGGCGCCTCAGGCCATCCACAGGCGATCATCGATCAGCCGGCCCAGTTTGATTTCTACGACGGCGGCGGCCTCGACTTCGCCGCCCTCGGGGCCGCGGAGATCGACGCGGCGGGGAACGTAAACGTCTCCCGCTTCCACGGCCGGTTTGTGGGGGTGGGGGGCTTTGTCAACATCGCCCAAAACGCGCGGCGGCTTGTGTTCTGTGGCACGTTCACCGCCGGGGGCCTCGAAGTGGCGGTCGGGAATGGACGGCTGGAGATCGTCTGCGAGGGGCGGCTGGCCAAGTTTGTCGCCGCCGTGGAGCAGGTGTCGTTCAGCGCTGCGACGGCGCTGGCCCAGGGGCAGCGGGTGCTCTACGTCACGGAGCGGGCGGTGCTGGCGCTGACAGCCGCGGGGCTCGAGGTCATCGAGGTCGCCCCTGGCATCGACCTCGAGGCCGACGTCATCGCCCGGATGCAATTCCGGCCGGTGGTGCGGGACGTCCGCCCGATGCCGGCCCATTGTTTCCTGCCGGCGACGATGTGAGTGGGCAAAGAGGGGCTCGGACCTTCAATCTCTTTCCCGGGAAATACCGCGATCTCTGATCCTCCATGTCAGGCGTCGTCGATCAGGCTGCCTTGAGCCGACGACGCTCGAGCAGGCCGAGAGCACCGGTAAAGACGGCCAAAACCGAGCCTATCCC
>CANGGC010000158.1 GCA_947453125.1 Planctomycetaceae bacterium
CGGAGCCGTGCATCGTTTTCTTGAGCGCGTCGAGCGGGCCGGAAGTGAACACCTCCACCCGGTTGCCGGCGCCCGACACCTTGCCATGCTCGTCCATGGCGGCGCGGAAGCCATCCCAGTCGAAGCCGATGTTCCGCTCGGCGGCCAGCGTCTCGAGAAGCTCCGGGGGGAAGCCGTAGGTGGTGTAAAGGTCGGCTGCATCGGCACCTCCCACCGTCGGCATGCCGGAGGACCCGAGGCCCGCAAACAGCGTCTTGATCCGCTGGAGGCCGTCGTCGATCGTCGTCATAAACGACTCTTCCTCGCGCTTGATCACCGTGGCGACGCGTTCGACGCTCTCGGCGAGCTCTGGGTAAGGGCGGGCCATGAGGCTCGCCACCATTCCCGGCAGCCTGTGGAGGAACGGCTCCTTCATCCCCATCTGCCGGCCGTCGAGGACGGCGCGGCGGAGGAGTCGCTTGACAACGTATTTCTCCTCGTTGTTGCCGGGGAGGACGTTCTCGTGGATCGCGAACGTGCAGGCGCGGACATGGTCGGCGATCCGGCGCATCCGTCGGCCGTCGTCGTCGGCTGGCACGTATCGTTTCGAGCAGACATCCCCCACCGCCTCGACGAGCGGCCGGAGAATGTCAATGTGGAAGTTGCTGTCGACCCCCTGGAGCATGGCGCAGGTCCGCTCGAGCCCCATGCCGGTGTCGATGTTGCGGCTGGGGAGCGGGGAGAGGTTGTCGGGGGGGGAGCCCTTGCGATTGAACTGCGTGAAGACGAGGTTCCAGATCTCGACATCGCTGCCGTCGGGCATCCGGTAGAAGATCTCGCTGCACGGGCCACAGACGCCGTCGGGGCCCTGGCTGGGGGCGCTTGCCGGCCAGAAGTTGTCGTCCTCGCCCAAGCGGCTGATCCTGCCGTGGGGGACGCCGATCTCGTCGGCCCAGATCCGGAAGGCCTCGTCGTCGTCTTGGTAGACGGTGATCGAGAGCTTCTCGGGCGGGATGTTGAGCCAGCTCTTGGCCGTGAGGAATTCCCACGCCCAGTGGATCGCCTCGCGCTTGAAGTAGTCGCCGAAGCTGAAGTTGCCGAGCATCTCGAAGAACGTGTGGTGGCGGGCGGTCCGCCCCACGTTGTCGATGTCGCCGGTGCGGAGGCACTTCTGGCAGGTGGTCGCCTTCGTGAAGTCGAGCTTGCACTTGCCGAGGAAGTGATCCTTGAACTGGTTCATGCCGGCCGGCGTGAACAACACCGAGGGATCCCAGCGGGGTACGAGGACGTCGCTGGGGCGGCGGACGCAGCCCTTCGATTCGAAGAACGCCAGATAGGCTTCCCGCAGTTCATCGGCCTTCATGTCGGCATCGGCTCCACGGACGAGGGTGAGGTCACGAAAGAAAACAGAGCTTGGCTCGCTGGGGCAGTGTCATCGCCTTCGGCAGACCGCTCGGTCGCCCCGGGAAAGGGCCCATGATACACGCCTCCGCTTTCTATACACGCCTCCGCTTCCCACACGCGCCTCCGCTTCCCGGCCCACGCCGGTTTGCCCACGCCAATCAGCCGAAAGTCGACCGAGCGGAAACGACACCACCCACGAGTCGCCGCTTGGGTCGGCAACTCGTGGGTGGATCGGATCGCATCGGCCCGCCGCCCCGGTCGGAGGCGGCTGGGCGGACGCGGAGTGTGGAGGTCAGCGGAGGGGCCTCAAAGCCTTGGCCCGCCGACCGTTCGCTGCGGTGGGATCACTCGTCGCCATCGCCTTCGTCGTCGTCGTCCGATGAGGCCGAATCCCCTCCTTCGACGGCAATCACGGCATCCTTGCTGTCGAGGACCCGCTGGCGGATCTCGGCGGCAATTTCCGGGTTGTCCTTGAGGAACTGCCGGGCCTTCTCCCGACCCTGGCCGAGGTGGACCTCGCCGAAACGGAGCCAGGTGCCGGTCTTGTCGATGAGCTTGGCGACGACGGCGAGGTCGAGGATGTCCCCCTCCACGCTGATCCCGTTGGCATGCATCATGTCGAACTCGGCAACCCGGAACGGCGGGGCCACCTTGTTCTTCACAATCTTCACGCGCACCCGCTGGCCGACGACATCCTCGCCGTCTTTGAGGGTGCCGATGCGACGGACGTCGACCCGGCACGAGGAGTAGAACTTGAGGGCCCGACCACCGGGGGTCGTCTCAGGGCTACCAAACATCACGCCGATCTTCTCGCGGATCTGGTTGATAAAGATCACGGTCGTCTTGCTCTTGGCGATGGCGCCGGTGAGCTTCCGCATCGCCTGGCTCATGAGCCTGGCCTGGAGGCCGACAAACGAATCGCCGATCTCGCCGTCGAGCTCCTTCTGGGGCACAAGGGCCGCCACAGAGTCGATGACGATGATGTCGACGGCGTTCGACTTGATCAGCAGTTCGGTGATTTGCATCGCCTCCTCACCGCTGGTCGGCTGGCTGACGAGGAGCCGCTCGAGGGCGATTCCCAGCTTCTTGGCCCAGCTCGGGTCGAGGGCGTGCTCCGCGTCAATGAAAGCGGCGACCCCGCCGTTCTTCTGAGCGGCGGCCACGGCATGGAGGGCGATCGTTGTCTTGCCGCTCGATTCCGGCCCGAAGACCTCGATAATCCGGCCGCGGGGGAAGCCCTTGCCGCCGAGGGCCAGGTCGACAGAGAGGCTGCCGCTCGAGATTCCCTCGATCGGCACCTGGGAGTCAGAGTCGAGGGGCATGATCGACCCCTCGCCAAACTCCTTCTCGATCTGCATCAGGGTGTTTTTCAGGAGCGGATTGTCGTCGAGGAAGTTCGTGGAGCTCTTCCCCCCACGCTTCTTCTTGGAATCCGCTGCCGATCGCCTCGGCTCCGACTTGCTCGATTTTGCCATCCGTCCGTTCGCTCCCTTGATTGCCTTGTCTGGGCGGGCCCGTGAGCCGACGCCGGGCCCGGCACTCGCGCCGGCACCCTGCCCATCAGCCATTCCACCCGCGATGTCTTCAAGAACCGATGCTTCCGCGACCACCATGGCGAGCCTCCCGCATGTTCGGGCCCACGCCGGGCGGGCCCGAGTGACCGTTCGGCCCGCCGAGGCGGAGCCGATGCTTCGTTGCCGGCCCGTCGTTGACGGGGCCGGTTCCGCGGCAAGGCGCTCGGGGTGGTTGCGTCGCCACCATGAATCGAGCGGTTCGCCACGGAAACGAACACTGAACGCGGGTATAGTATCGGTGTCCGGCCAGCCAGGCAAGTACTTTTTTTGAACGGCCGTTCAGGTGCCGTAAAGCCTCGCCTCCGGCCGCTGTTGCCGGGGATGGACGGCCTAAAACATCAGCATTTCGCGGTATTCCGCGAGGCGGCGGTCGAGATCGGCCCGGTCGATGCTTGCCAGGCGGTCGAGGCTGAAGTCCTCGACGGTGTAGCTGGCGGTGACGACTCCGTAAGCGAGGGCCTCTTTGAGGGCCTGGGGATCGAAGCGGCCAAGCGCCGCCAGGTGTCCCATCATCCCTCCGGCGAAGCTGTCGCCGGCGCCGGTGGGGTCGACGACCCGGGAGGTGGGGTAGGCCGGCAGCACGTACATCTCGTGTTCGCTGAAGAACATCGCTCCGTGCTCCCCCTTCTTCACGACGACGAACTTCGGCCCCATTTTCAGGACGGCCTGGCCGGCGCGGACGAGATTCTCGTCGTCGGCCAGGAGCTTCGCCTCGGAGTCGTTGAGGACGAGGCCGTCAATCCGCTGGAGGAGCTGTCCGAGCTCGTCGCGCTGGATGTTGATCCACAGGTCCATCGTGTCGGCGACGGTCAGAACAGCCCCCT
Organism: Planctomycetaceae bacterium; assembly: GCA_947453125.1. Taxonomy (GTDB): domain Bacteria; phylum Planctomycetota; class Planctomycetia; order Pirellulales; family UBA1268; genus QWOP01. Next base: position 3,782 of record CANGGC010000158.1, read on the forward strand.
TGGCCTGATTGAGAACGTCGAGTTGGACAACCGGCGAAGCGTTGCCGAGGAACAGGAAGCGGCAGTCGCGGTGGGTGTTGTTGAGCTGCGGGCGGAACTGCTCGAGGACGTTGAGATGGACCTCGAGGGTCTCGCGGTCGTTCATGTTAGGGAGGTAGCGGCCGCGCCACCGGAAGGTCTTGCCGCCGGGAATCGTCTGCAGCCCGGAGGTGTCGATGCCGCGGTCCTCGAGGAGCCGGGTGTGCTCGCGGGGCCAATCCTCACCGACGGCGCCGATCATCCGCACCGGCGAGAAGAATCTGGCGGCATAGGAGAAGTAGACGGCCGAGCCGCCGAGGATGTCGTCGCGCTTGTCCGTGGTGGTCTCGACGCAATCGAGGGCGACGCTTCCGACGACGAGCAGGGGCATGGTGGGCTCACTCCGTGACAGATGACGAACGCGGGATACCAGCGGGGAATCTAAGTGGAGTGTCGATGGCCGTCCACCGAGGCATGCCAAGCCGGAGGGTTTCCGGCGAACTTCTTTAACCCGCGACCTCTCGGGCCCGATCAATACGCGCGATCGACTTCGAGGCCCCGAGGATCGCCAGGCAGTCATACAGCCCCGGGCCGACCGTCTTTCCCGTGATCGCCACGCGGACTGGATGGATGACGTCGCCGAGCTTGAGGCCAGCTTCCGCCACGAAGGCTTTCGTCGCCTCCTCGAGCGGGCCCGGCTCGAAGGGGGTGATCGCCGCTATTTTTGCGGCATAGCGGGCGAGGAGATCGGCCACCCCGGGCTTGGCGAGCTTTTGGGCCACCGCCTGCGGATCGAGGACAGGCTCCTCGAGAAGGAAGAAGTCGGCGTAGCCGAGGATGTCGCCGGAGACTTTGAGCCGGTCGCCCGAGGCCTCGATCACGCGCCGCACCGTCGCCGTTTGGTCTGCCGTCGGCGGGCCCGAGACGAGCTCCGCCTTGACCAAAAAGGGAAGCATGAGCGCGAGCTTCTCGTCGGTCGAGAGGGCGTGCATGTAATGATCCTGCACGCTCCACAGCTTCTTCGGATCGAAGCTCGCCGGTGAGGCATTGATGCGCTCGAGGGAAAACGCCGCGACAAGCTCGTCGCGGCTGAAAAACTCCGTCTTGTCGTCGTAGGCCCAGCCGAGGAGCGCCATCGCGTTGTCGATCGCCCAAGGGAGATAGCCCACCTCCCGGTAGAAGTCGACGATCACCGGATTGAAGGTGTCGGCCGCCGCCGCGACGCCGATCCGCTCGGCGATTCGCGTGCCATGGTCTGCCATCTGACGGAAGTCAGGGTTCTTCAGATATTGCGCGAGCTTACGCTTCGAGAGCTTCGTGCGGCTCCCCGGCTCGGCCACGAGCGGCAGATGGGCGTAGGCCGGCAGCGGATAGCCAAGCGACAGGGCGATGTAGGCCTGACGGGGCGTGTTGGAGAGATGCTCCTCCGCCCGGATCACATGGCTGATCTCGAAGTCGTGGTCGTCGACAACGCTTGCCAGATGGTAGAGGCAGGAGCCGTCGGCCCGCTGGATGACGTGGTCTTGCTCGCGCTCCCAGGCAAACTCCACCCGTCCGCGGACGGCATCGTCGATGACAAGCGACCCCTCCCGCGGCATCTTCAGCCGCACCACCCCCTGCCGCCCCTCCGCCACGAAGCGGGCGGCGTCGTCGGGGGTGAAGGCGGCAAACCGCCGGCTGTAGAGGTAGGGCTTGCCGGCGGCCTGTGCGGCCTTCCGCTCCTCGTCGAGCTCCTCCGGCTTCGCGAAGTCGCGGTAGGCATGCCCCGAGGCGAGGAGCTTTTCCACGGCCGCCTTGTGGCCGGCCGAGCGCTGCGATTGGAAGTAGGGGGCATGCGGCCCGCCGATCCCCGGCCCCTCGTCCCAATCGATCCCCAGCCACTTGAGCCCTGAGAGGATCGGCTCGAGGGCTTCCTCGACATTCCGCTCCGCGTCGGTGTCGTCAATGCGGAGGATGAAGGTCCCGCCATGCCGCCGCGCGTACAGCCAGTTGAACAGCGCCGTGCGGACGCCGCCGATGTGGAGATAACCGGTCGGGCTCGGAGCGAAGCGGGTACGGACGGTCATGGAGAGCGGATTCCTTCCCCGCCGCCGGCCGAGCCGACGAGGCTCGGGCCGTCACGCACGGGGCGACAGAGGAAAGAGGCCGAGGGATGAATCAGGCCGCGTGGCGACCCATCTTTCGCAGCCGCTTCTTTTCGGCTTTCGAAAGCGGCCGCGAGGCGTATTCGTCCTCGACTTCCGAGCCGTCAGTGTAGCCGTTCTCACTGTCGTCGCCGGTGGACTGCGCCGTGCCGTCGTCGTCGGTGTCAACCGGCTCGAAAACGGGCTCCGGGGCCTTGGCCTGACGTGTGGCAGCTTCCGTCCTCACCCCCTTCGACGCCCGCTCCTCCTTCGACGCACCGACCGGCTGCGCCTTGATCTCCCCGCGGACCTCGCGGATCACCCCGCGGGCAGCGGTGAGCATGGCGGCAAACATCGCCGCGCTCCCCGCCACCCAGGCTCCGGCGCCGGCGAGGGCCAGGTCATTCTGCCCCGCGGCCGGCGAGCCGATCGCGCCGAGCCAGGGCACGGCCGCCGCTGCCGACCAGCCGGCCAGGCCGAGGAGCAACCAGAGGCCGGGGACGAGGCGCTGATGGAGGGGAAGGAGGATCCAGAGCGTCACGATCCCCGTGATGCTCCCGGCGATCGCTACCCACCAGCCGAGGCCCTCGGGGCCGAACGAG
>CANGGC010000159.1 GCA_947453125.1 Planctomycetaceae bacterium
CCCCAAGGATCTCGAGGATGCCTTCCTCTCCGTCACCCGCCGGGAGGCGCCCGCCGCATGATCCCCGTGCTCCGCCGAGAATTGCTCGGCATCCTCCGCTCACCCCGGGCACTCGCTGCACTGCTGGCGGCGGCGGTGGCGTTTTCGCTCCTCGTCCTCGCCCGCTGGCCGGCCGGCGGGATCGTCGATCTCTCCGGGGCCGGCTCGCGCGGGGCGTTCCTCGTCTTCGCCGCGGCGCTCCTCGGCGGCGTCCTCCTCCTCGTTCCCGCCTTCCCGGCCTCGAGCATCGTCCGCGAGCGCAACCAGGGAACGCTCCTCCTCCTCTTCAATTCGCCGATTCCGCCGATCGGGATCTACGCGGGGAAGTTTCTCGGGGTCCTCGCCTTCGCCGGCCTCGTCCTCTGCACGACGCTCCCCGCCGCCGCGGCCGTGTACGCGATGGGGGGCGTCGATCCCTGGCGGCAGATCGCCCTGCTCTACGCCGTGCTCCTCGTCATGGCCATCCTCTCGATCGCCATCGGACTCCTTGTCAGCACGCGTGCCACCTCCCCCGATGCGGCCGTCCGGGTCACGTACGGGCTGGTCTTCGCCGTCGCCTTCCTGACCCTTTGCCCCCACGCCCTCACCCGCGGCACGACCGGCCTCTCCGCCACGATCGCCGACTGGCTCCGCCGGCTCTCCCCGCTCCCGGTCGTCATGCACCTCGTCGGCCAAGGGGGCGCCGTCGGCGGGGGCCTGCTCGAAAAGGATTCGGGGGTTTGGCAATTCCTCGTCTGCGGGCTCGGCCTGGCTGCCGTGCTCGCGGTGGCGACGATCCTCCAACTCGACCACCGGCTCTTCGATCGCTCCCGGGATGCCGGCAAGATCACCGACGACCGATCCTTGTGGGTGCGGATCGTCCGTCGGTTGGTGTTCCTCGTCGACCCACAGCGTCGCAAGGCGGGAATCCCCTTCTATCTCAATCCGATCATGGTCAAGGAGTTCCGCACGCGGCGCTTCGGCCGCTTCCACTGGCTCCTCCGGCTGGCGGCGGGATGCGCGGTCGTGTCGCTCCTCATGACCCTCGCGGCCACCAACGGCACCATGGACTGGGGCGTCGAGACGATCGGGGGATTGCTTGTCATCCTCCAGATCGCTCTGGTCGTCCTCCTCACTCCCAGCCTCGCTGCGGGCCTCATCGCCTCGGAGCGCGAGCGGGGCGGCTGGAGCCTCCTCCGCTCGACGACGCTCCCGGGGTGGCGGATCGCGACCGGCAAACTGACGAGCGTCGCCTGGACGATGCTCCTCGTCCTCGCTGCCACACTCCCGGGCTATCTCGTGATGACGACGATCAAGCCGACGATGTGGAATCAGGTGATGCTGGCGCTGGTGTCGGTGCTCCTGGCCGTGGCGATGACGCTCGCCCTGTCGGCGGCGATCGGCGCCTTCCACACCCGGACGGCCGCCGCCACCGTCACCGTCTACGTCGTGCTCATGATCCTCTACCTCGGTCCGCTCGTCGTCTGGGCCTTCCGTGGCGATCCGTTCGGCGAGCAGGTCGTCCGCTTCGCCCTCTCGATCACCCCGCTGGGCGCGGCCCTGAGCGTGATCGGGATGCCGGGGTTCACGCAGTATGAATTGATTCCGATCGCCTGGAAGATCGCCGGCGCGATCTGCGTGGCATCCCTCATCGTCTACGCCCTCCAGGTGTGGCGGCTCCTCCGCCCTGAATGAAGCGCACGTCGTCATGCCCATCCACATTGTCTTCCCGCCGTCGCCCTGCACGCCCCGCACGCCCCGCACGCCCCGCAGGGGGGCCGCCGCAGGCGCCGCGCTTGTGTGCCTCGTCGTCGCCTTCCTGCCGTTGCCGCTGGCCGCGGTCGATCTGGCCGTCGATCAGGCACAGCAGCTCGACCCGCTGGTGAAGCTGCCCACGGAAGTAGCCACTTTCTCCAAGAAGCTCCTCCCCCTCTGGGAGCAGGCCCTCGACCGCCCCGACGCCGAGCCGCGCCGGCTGGCGATCGACACGATCCGGCTGGCACGGGGCCGGGGGATGGAGGGGCTCGAGGCGACGGTGCCGCGGCTCACCAAGGCCCTCATCGAGGAGACCGATCCGCAGCTCCGCCGCGCCGCAGCGGGGGCGTTGGTGGCCCTCGACGCCTCCTCGGCCGCCACGGAGCTGGCCACGGTCGCCGAACAGGATGGCCTCCTCCTCGCCCGGCTCGTCGATCCGGCCCTGGCTCGATGGGACCATCTCCCCAGCCGTGACGGCTGGCTCGCCCGGATCGAGGATCCCGCCACCCCCACCGGCCTGCGCGTGCTCGCCATCGATGCCCTCGGCACCGTCCGCGAGCCGAGGGCGGCCGCTCGGCTCGGCAAGATCGTCACTGACCGCGATCTCCCACCGGAAGTCCGGCTCGCGGCGGCGCGGGCGCTAGGAAACGTGAGCGAATCGGGCCTGATCGACATGGCCGAAGGTCTGGCGGCGATCTCCGCCGGCCCGTCCCGCGCCACAGGGCCAGCAGCGCTCGGACGGCTCCTCGCCGTAACGCTCCTCGAACGCCAGTCGGGCGACTCCACGACCACGCTCCTCCGCAGCCTCGCCACCGATCCCGAGCCCTCGGTCGCCACCGCGGCACTGGCGCGGCTCGATGCCCTCGATCCCGTCGCGGCTTTGACAATCGCCCACGACTCCCTCGCCGCCCCCGATGCCGGCCAACGTCAGCTCGCCGCTCGGCTCACAGCCCGCCCCGGGGATGCCGATTGCATCGGCCGTCTCGGGCCCCTCCTCGCGGATCGCAATCCCACGCTGCGGCGCTTTGTGGCCGGAACGCTTGCCGATCTCGGTGCCGACGCATCCCTCCGGCAATCGGTCATCGATCAGGGAGTCGGGGCACTGGCCGGGGATCCATGGCGGGCGCTCGAGCAGGCCGCGCTCCTCCTCGGCCACCTCGATCACGAGCCGGCCGCGGAGCGTCTCATGGCGTTGCTCGACCACGACCGCGACGAGGTGGCCGTCAGCGCCGCCTGGGCGTTGCGGAAGCTCGAGATTGCCGAGACGCTCCCCCCCCTCCTGGCCTATGCGACGAAGCTCCGGGAGCAGCTCCAGGGGCAGGCAACGCCTGAGGTGTTGGCAAAGTTCGGCCGGCAGGCCCAGCAGCTCCACCAACTCTTCGGCATCCTCCGCTTCCGCGCTGCAGGTCCCCTCCTGCGGGAGTATGTTCCCAAGGCGCAGATCGACAACCGGGCCCGCTCGGCGGCCTTCTGGGCGCTCGGCCTGATCCACGAGAACGAGCCCGACTGCGACCTGGCACCGGTGTTCGCCGAACGGCTCGCCGATGTCACGAGCCTGCCGCCGGAGTCGGGGGTCGTCCGCTGGATGGCGGCGGTGGGGCTGGGACGCTTCAAGGCCGAGTCACAGCTCGAGACGCTCCGCGCCTTTGCCAAGCGCGACACGATGTTCGTCGAGAGCGGCATCGCCTCCTACTGGGCGATCTGGCAGATCACCGGGGAGGCAATGCCCCCCGAGCCGGTCGACATCACCCGGATTGGCGGGTGGTTCCTCGAGCCCCCCTGATCGTCTGATCGTCTGATCGTCCCGTCCGCCCCGCCCGCGGCCCGGGGAAGACCGCCGAAGACTGCTGTCCCCCGTTTGGAGTTGAGTGTGCTAGGCTCCCTCCTCCCGCGGCCAGTGGCTCGGGATCTTCCCTGCCTTCTGGATCCGTTCCCGCCATGGCCAGCCCTGCTCCCGCCGATTTCACCGCGATCCTCGCCCGAATGATCGCGTTGATCGACACGAAGCTCTCCCCAGTGCAGCGGGAGAAGCTCGGCACGGCGATGCCGAGCATTCAGTGGGAGTTTCCCGACGTCGACACGAAGCTCTGCCTCGCGGCGTCGAAGGACGCCCTCCGCGTCGCCGAGCCGGTCGACCATCCGCCGTTCGTTGTCCGCATGGCGCGCTCGACGCTCGAGGACGCCGCCTTTGGTCGCCGCTCGCTCGGCGCGGCGTTCCTCGCCGGCCGGATCCATGTCCGCGGGATGAACCCGCTCCGGCTGCGGGAGTTCATCATGCTCGTCGATCCATTGCTCGAGAGTTACCGCGAGGCTTATCTTGAATCCGCCAGTCCCCCATCCGCGCCTGTTTCGTGACCGCGACGCCAATCCTTCCCTGCTCCGTGGAAAGACGATCGCGATCCTCGGCTACGGCCTCCTCGGCCAGCCACTGAGCTTGAATCTGCGCGACGCCGTCGGCAGCGGTGCGAATCCTGCCACCGTGATCGTCGGCAGTGATGACGAACCCTCGTCGGCGCGGGCCCGCGCCGATGGCTTCGAGGTCCTGTCGCTCGTCGAGGCCGCCGCCCGGGCCGACGTGGCCCTCATGCTCCTCCCCGACGAGGTGCAGCCGGAGTTCATGCCGGCGATCGGCGCCCGGCTCCGCCCCGGCTCGGCGCTCGTCTTCGCCTCCGGCTACGCGCTCGCCTACGGCCTCGTGACGCCCCCGGCCGGGGTCGACGTCCTCCTGTTCGCGCCTCGGATGGGGGGAGAGGCGATCCGGAAACGGACGGTCGAGGGCCTTGGCTACATGGCCTATCTCGGCGTCGAGCACGATGCGACGGGGAAGGCGCGCGAGATCGTCCTCGCCCTCGCCTCTGCCGGCGGCTGCCTGAAGTTCGGTGCCCTCGAAATGACCGCCAAGCAGGAGGTCGTCCTCGACCTATTCGTCGAGCAGGCCTTCGGCCCCTGGATGGGGGCGGCGCTCCTCTCGGCATTCCACGTCGGCACCGAAGCGGGGCTACCGCCGCTCGGACTCCTCATGGAGCTCTACCTCTCGGGGGAGATGTCGGAGACATTTGCCCAGATGGCCCGCGACGGCTTCCTCCCCTCGACGCTCTCCCACGGCTTCGCCGCCTCCTTCGGCGGCATGACGCGTGCCCTGTCGATCGACCGGGAGCAAATGGGGGAGCAGATGCGGGCGATCCTTGGCGAGATCGACTCCGGCGCCTTCGCCGAGGCCCTCCAGGACGAATACAAGAACGGCTACCCCTGCCGGCCGTTCCTCGACAAGGTCGTGGGCGACGACGACATCATCAGCCGCACTGAACGCGATTTCCGAGCGATGTGATCGGGCCCAGGCCCGGCCGCGATCAGCTCCCCCGAGCGATGGCCTCTCCCAGCCCCGCCCGCCGTCTCGCCTCGTCGATGATCGCGGCGGTTCGCGAGGCGCCGACGCGGTCGGCCCCCAGCTCACGGAAGCGAAGCAGCGTGTCGAGGTCGCGGATCCCGCCGGCCGCCTTCACGCCGCACGCGGCGGGGGCATGCCTGCGCATGAGCACGACGTCAGCCTCGGTCGCCCCGCCGGGGCCGAATCCCGTCGACGTCTTCACCCAATCGGCCCCGGCCTCTCCGCAGATTTCGCAGAGGCGGATCTTCTGGGCGTCGTTGAGGCAGGCATTCTCGAAGATCACCTTGAGCTTCCCACCGCTGTCATGCGTGGCGGCGGCGATCGCCCCGATCTCATCGCCGACGGCCTGCCACGCGCTGTCGAGAACCCACGAGAGGTTGACCACCATGTCGAGCTCGGTAGCGCCGTCAGCGAGGGCGGCTCGTGCCTCGGCGAGCTTCGTCGCGGTCGCGTTGGCGCCGTGCGGAAAGCCGATCGTCGTGCTTGTTCGCACGCCCGAGCCGGCGAGGATCCCGGCACAGAGGGGCACGGCCCACGGCACGATGCAGACGCTCGCCACGGAATAGTCCCGGGCGAGGCGACAGCCGGCTTCGAGATCGGCCCGGCCGAGCGTCGGGTCGAGGAGGGCGTGATCGATCGTTGCGGCCACTGCCGCGCACTGCTCTGCCGTGAGCGACAACTGCCGATCGCTCATGCCTCGCCTCCGTCCACCGGTGCCCGCCAGGCGAGGAGCGTGCGGAGGAAGTCGTGCGACTGCTGGAGGGCCGCGCGGCGGCCGGAGAGCGAATCCTCGTAGGCCCGATCCTCCACCTCGACGCACACCGGCCCGCGGTAGCCGATCTCGCCGAGGACGGCAAAAAACCTCCCCCAGGGGACGTCGCCGAGCCCCGGAAGCTTCGGCGTGTGATATTCCAGCGGCGTGGCAAGGATGCCGACGTCGTCGAGGGCCTGCCGGTTGATGCGGGCATCCTTGGCGTGAACATGGACGAGGCGGTCGGCGAATTCGACGAGCGGGTGGACCGGATCCATCTGCTGCCAGATCAGATGCGAAGGATCGTAGTTGAGGCCGAAGGCGGGGCTGGGGATGTCGGAGAACATCCGCCGCCAGATCTTCGGGCTCGTGGCGAGATTTTTCCCCCCCGGCCATTCGTCGCGCGTAAACGACATCGGGCAGTTCTCAATGCCGATCCGCACACCGCAATCCTCGGCGAGCTTGACCAGCGGCCGCCAGGTCTCGAGGAACCTCGGCCAGTTGTCGTCGACCGACTTCGTCCAATCGCGGCCGATGAACGTGTTCATCCTCCCGATGCCGAG
>CANGGC010000160.1 GCA_947453125.1 Planctomycetaceae bacterium
GTATTCTGCCCGCCCGCGCACCATGCTGCTCAACGCCGTCTACCTCGTTGTCTTCGTCGCGCTCCTCCCCTGGATCGCCTGGCGACGATGGTCGGGGCGGCGCCCGGTGGCGGCGCCGTGGATGCGTTTCACCGGTGGGATTACTCCCCTGCCCCGCCGCAAAGCGGGCGTTTCTCGCATCTGGCTCCACGGTGTCAGCGTCGGCGAGATCCAACTCCTGTCGTCGCTCGCCCGCGAGCTCGACGCGCGAGCCGGAGCCAAGGGAATCGCCGTCGAGTTCGTCGTCTCGAGTTCCACCACGACCGGCCTCGATCTCGCCGCCAAACGGTTCGGCGGGGCCGTCGTCTTCCCCTGCCCCCTCGACTTCACCTGGGCGGTGCGCCGCGTGGTCAAGGCCGTTGACGCCGATCTCCTCGTCCTCGGCGAACTGGAACTCTGGCCCCATCTCCTCGACGCGGCGTGGCGTCACCGCCTTCCGGTCGTCGTGGCCAACGGACGATTGAGTGAGCGGAGCGCCCGCGGCTACCGCCGCGTCGCCCCGCTGGTCCGCAGGATGCTGTCGCAGGTGACGCTCGTCAGTGCGCGCTCGGCCGCCGATGCGGCGAGATTCCGGGCCCTCGGCGCCCCGACGGTTGTCGATGCCGGATCGATGAAGTTCGATGGCGTTCGTGGCGACCGCGCCGCCGAGGATGTCCGGCGCCTGGCGAAGCTGGCCGGCTTCCGGGATGACGACGTCGTGTTCCTCGCCGGCAGCACGCAGGCCCCAGAGGAGGCCTTGGCGATCGACGCCTATCGGGCCGCTTCCGCCGATCATCCCCGGCTCCGTCTCGTGATCGTGCCCAGACATGTCGAGCGGAAGCCGGAAATCGTTGCCCTCCTCGACGGCTCGGGGCTCGCCTGGCAGGCCCGCAGCACCCTCGACACCGAGGGCGCCGCCCCGGATGCGCGGGTGCTCCTCGTCGACACGACCGGCGAACTCGGGGCCTGGTGGGGGACCGCCACGATCGCCTTCGTGGGGGGGAGCCTCGACGGAAAGCGCGGCGGGCAGAACATGCTCGAGCCGGCGGCCTACGGGGCAGCGGTCTGCTTCGGCCCCCACACCCGCAACTTCACCGACGAGGTGGCGGTCCTCATCGCGGCCGATTCAGCCCGCGTCGTGGCCGATGGCCCGGCCCTCGCGGACTTCGTTCGCGGCTGCCTCGAGGCCGAGCCCCCCGTGGCGCTGGGAACGCGGGCCGCCGCCACCGTCGCTGCCCACCGCGGCGCCACAGGCGCCACCGCCGAAAGGATCCTGGCCCTCCTCTCCGCCGGTCCGTGAGGGGCCGAGGGTTGCCCGCCGGCCCGCGAACCTGGATAATCGGCGGTTCACACTTTCCGATCCCTGCCCACCACCGCTGGGCAATGCCCCCATCACCGCAAGAGGCGACGAACCGTGTCCAAAGGCAAGTATCTGTTCACGAGCGAATCGGTCAGCATGGGCCACCCCGACAAGCTGGCCGACCAGATCTCCGACGGCGTCCTCGACGCCTACCTCGCTCAGGATCCCCTCAGCCGTGTTGCCTGCGAGACGCTCGTGACGACAGGCCTGGCGGTCGTGGCCGGTGAGATCACCTCCAAGGGCACGATCGACTACCAGAAGGTCGTCCGTGACGTGATCCGTGCCGTCGGCTACACCGACGACGAGATGGGCATCTCCGCCGACACTTGCTCCGTGCTCGTTGCCGTCGGCAAGCAGAGCGGCGACATCGCGATGGGCGTCAACGAGGACGACTCGACGGGTAAGGACATCGGCGCCGGCGACCAGGGGCTGATGTTCGGCTACGCCTGCAACGAGACGCCGGAACTGATGCCGCTGCCGATCGCCCTCTCTCACCGGATCCTCAACCGCCTCACGGAAGCCCGCCAGAAGGGCGAGGTCGACTGGCTCCGCCCCGATTCGAAGAGCCAGGTGACGATCGAGTACGAGGGCAACACGCCGAAGCGTCTCGACACGATCGTCGTCTCCACGCAGCACGCTCCCCACGTCTCCAACGAAGAGATCCGCAAGTTCGTCATTGAGAAGATCTGCAAGCCGCTGCTCCCGAAGGATCTCGACATCTCGAATATCACCTACCACATCAACCCCACCGGGCGGTTCGTGGTCGGTGGCCCCCACGGTGACTGCGGCCTCACCGGCCGGAAGATCATCGTCGACACCTACGGCGGCTGGGGACGTCACGGCGGCGGCGCCTTTTCGGGCAAGGATCCGACGAAGGTCGATCGCAGTGCCGCCTACATGGCCCGCCACATCGCCAAGAACATCGTCGCGTCGGGGCTTGCCGACCGTTGCGAGGTGCAGCTCGCCTATGCGATCGGTGTCAGCGATCCGGTGAGCATCAAAGTCGACACCGAAGGGACCGGCAAGCTGCCCGACGAGAAGCTCTGTGACGTGGTCCGGCAGTTCTTCCCCCTCAAGCCCCGCGGGATCATCGACTACCTCGATCTCCGCAAGCCGATCTACCGCAAGACCGCTGCGGGTGGCCACTTCGGCCGCGAAGGCTTCCCGTGGGAGAAGACCGAACGGGCCGCCGAGCTGGCCAAGGCTGCCGGGAAGGCCTGAGGCCGCCAATGGCTGTTGTTGCAGGACGTGGATCCGGGGCGGGTCGGTCGCTGGCTGACCGCCCCGGTCCACGGCTGCTTGCAGCGATCGGATCGGCCATCGCCGCCACGACGCTGGCGTGCGCGCTGGTCCTCGTCGTCCGGCGGATGCAGGTGTCATTCGACACAAGCGCCAACGCGTCTGTCGCCGCAGTGATGGTCGGCATCCTTCTCGTTGCCGTGGTCGATGTCGCATCGTCCGGGGTGGGCCCCGCAGCTCGGACGCTCCAGCGATTGTCCGTCCGCCTCGGGTTGGCCCTCGCGCTGGCCGCCATCCTCCCCGGGCCAGCCGCGCTGCTGGCTTCCCCGTCCCATCCGCTGCCATTGGTGGCCACGGTTGGGGCCGTCGCGGCGGCGGTGCTGACGCTCGTGGCGCCAGTGGCGCCGTTGCTGGGGTGGTTTCCAACTGGGTCATCCCCTCACCGTCACGCCGGCCTGCGCGACAGAGATCGTTCGGCGGATACGAGGTCCGGCCAGGGTCGCCGACGTCGGAAGCAGGCACTCCGCCGGATGCGGTCCGCGGCCCCGCCCCCGATCCCGTTCCCGATCCCAGAGGCTCCCCCGAGGGAGCCGGAGTCTCTGGCCGATGCCGTTGCTGGCCCCGCAAACGTGTCGGCAGCGGTCGTGCCTGGGATCCTCCAGCAGCGGTTCGAGCGATACGTCCTCCCCGACGAGCGGATGGAGTGCCTCCGTGGCACTCTCCATCTCGCGGTGGTCTCCGGCTCTCGGCTGGTCACTGGGCACGTCGGATTCTGCCCGCCGTTCCACCACCTCCCTCAGGTCGAGGTGGGAACACGCTGCGAGGAGGTCGAGGCGACGATCGTGGCGGCCGAGGTCCTTCCCTGGGGCGCACGGATCGAATGCCGTCTCGATGAGCCGGCCGACGAGACGATTCTCATCCCCGTCGACGTCTATGCCCGGGCCCCCCTCCCGGCGATCGACGCTCCTCCCGCCTCCCCACTCCGGTAACAAACCACCATGGCTCGCTGGCCCAAGCATCTCTGGACAACGCTCTTCACCTACGGCGTTATTTTCATCGGCTTCCCACTCCTCGCCTTTCTCCTCTGGGCTTGGGTCCGGGGCCGCTCCTGAATGGAGGTCGCCATGCACTCCCCTTCCCTCCCGACGGCGCTCGAGGAATCGATCTCCCAGGCCGGTCAGGATCATGTCCTCCGGTTCTGGAACACCCTCGACGGAAGCGCTCGCGACCGACTCGTCAGTCAACTCGCGGCGATCGACTGGGGCATGTTCGGCGAACTCCGTCGCCTCGCCCGCGCCTCCGGGCCGGGGATGGTGGCTGGCGCCGCAGCGGCTCTGGCTGCCGATCTCGCCCGGGCCACCACCCCTCCCTGCCATGTCCTCGGCGACAACGCCGATCGGGCCGCGGCGGCCGGACGAAAGGGGCTTACCGAGGGACTGTTCGGGGCCGTGCTCGTGGCCGGTGGACAGGGCTCTCGCCTGGGATGCAACGGCCCGAAGGGGGTCGTGCCGGTCGGCCCGCTCTCCGGGGCAACGCTCTTCGATCTCCTTCTCGGCAGACTCCGCGGCATTGCCAAGCGATACGGGCATCCGGTGCCTCTGGCGATCATGACCAGCTCCGCGACCGACGCCGACACGCGGGCGTGGCTGGCCGACCACGACCACGGCGGCCTCGACCCCGACCACCTTCTCGTCTTCCGGCAGCGCGATCTGCCAGCCGTCAACGCCGCCACCGGCGATCTCCTCCTCGATGCCCCCGACCGCATCGCCATGGCTCCCGATGGCCACGGCGGCATGCTGCCGGCCCTCGTTGCCGCCGGCGGGCTCGAATGGTTTGCCGACCGTGGCTGCCGGCACGTGACGACGTTCCAGGTCGACAATCCCCTCTCGATGCCGCTCCACCCCGAGTTCCTCGGCCACCACCTCTTCGACGAGGCCGAGTTCTCCACCCAGGTGGTGCACAAGCGCGAGCCCGGGGAGCGCGTCGGCGTCGTGGCCAGCGACGGGAAGCGCACGTTCGTCGTCGAGTACAGCGATCTCCCCGCTTCCCTGGCGGCCGAGCGCGGCCCCGGCGACCGGCTCCGATTCCATGCCGGCAGCATTGCCGTCCACGCCTTCGCTCTCGACTTCCTCCGCCGGGCCTCGGCCGCCCCCGATCCGCTGCCCCTCCATGTCGCTCACAAGGCGGTGCCGTTTCTCGATGACACCGGGGAGCGCGTGAGTCCACGGACGCCCAACGCGGTCAAGTTCGAGCGATTCATCTTCGATCTCATGCCGCTAGCGCGGCGTGTCTGCCTGGTAGAGATTGATCCAGCCGAGGGATTCGCCCCTCTCAAGAATCCACCCGGGGCCGCCGCCGACACCCTGGCGCATGTCCAGGCCGCGCTCGACGCCCACGCCCGCCGCCTCCTTCACCGGGCCGGAGTGGTCGTGGCAGACGGGGTCGGGGTGGAATTGGCTCCGTGGATCCTCGACGAGGCCGACCTCGATGCCGTCATTCTCCCCGGCTCACGGATCGAGCGGCCGACGGTCATCGGAAGCGGTATCTGAGCGCCCCCTCGAAACCCCTGTTGCCCGCAGCCCACGTTTCCGGCGACATTCCTGAGAGCTTTGGAGCCCCCCGCTCCGCCCCACCGCCCGACAGGAATCCACGATGCTCCACGCGATCGTCATGGCCGGAGGATCCGGCACCCGATTCTGGCCCGCCAGCCGCGCCGCCCTCCCGAAGCAACTCCTCCCCCTGGCCGGAACAACCACGCTCCTCGAGGACACCGTCGCCCGGCTCGATGCGCTTGTTCCCCCGGACCGGCTGATGATCGTCACCTCTTCCCGCCTCCTCCCGGCTGTCCGCCAACAGATCCCGACCGTCCCTGAAGCAGGGCTCGTCGGGGAACCGTGCAAGCGTGACACCGCCCCCTGCATCGGCCTGGCCGCGCTTCTGGTTGTCCGTCACGACCCCGATGCGATCATGGCGGTGATGCCCTCCGACCACTGCATCGCCCCCTCGGCGGCGTTCCGCGCCGCGATCCGGCAGGCCGAGGCCCTCGTCCTCGAGGCGCCCGGGAGGCTCGTCACGTTCGGAATCCGCCCGACCTATCCCGCAGAGGGCTTTGGATACATCCAGGAAGGCGATCCGATCTCGTGCCCCCCCGCGCGGGACGGCGGGGAGCAGGCCACCGCCCCGGTCCATCGCGTGGCGAGATTCAAGGAGAAGCCGCCGGCAAGCGTCGCCCGCGAATACCTCGCTGCCGGCAACTATCTGTGGAACGCCGGCATCTTCGTCTGGAAGGCGGCGACGATCATCGCGGCCCTCCGCCGCCAGCAGCCGGAATGCCTCGCCCACCTCGAGCGGATCGCCGCCGCATGGGATAGCCCCGACCGTGAGCGAGTGTTTGCCGAGGAGTTCGCCGCCATCAAGGGGATCTCGATCGACTACGCCGTCCTCGAGCATGCCGAGGACGTGGCCGTGATCGAAGCCCCCTTCATCTGGGACGACCTCGGCGGCTGGTCGGCGGTCGCCCGCCAGCGTGGGGGAGACACCGACGGCAACACCGTCATCGGCAAACACCTCGGGATCGAGACGGTGCGGACGATCGTTCGGTCGGGCGAGGATCACCTGGTCGTCACGATGGGGCTGGCGGATATGCTGGTCGTACACACCCCGGATGCCACACTTGTCGCCGCCCGGTCGCACGAAGAGGCGGTCCGCCGCGTCGTGGCGGAGTTGGAGAAGCGGGGCTGGAGCGATTTTCTCTGACGATGTCGCTTGCGGTCGCACGACAAAAAGGTCGCTGAAGAAGAGAGGGATGGCGATGCCTGCTGGCAATTCCGCGGAC